>JAQGHT010000638.1 GCA_028291565.1 Planctomycetaceae bacterium
ATAAAAACGTCTCTGGCAATCCATCGCCGTAATCTCCCGTCCTGGGAATTCCGCTGAATGGCTTCAGGAAATCAGATCCCAAAGTCAGCAGAGACCTGGATTATAAGGAACAGGGCGAATCTCGGGGAGACCGTTTCCGGGGCTGGCAAAAGCGACTGGCACATCTGCCGGAACGGGTTAGCGTCCGGTTTCGGATTCCATGATGGCCGTGGACCGGGGGCGAGTGCCCCAATGGCTGATTGAACTGCCAGGAATGATTGCCCCCGCCGTTGCTCATAATCAGCGTTTAGCGTTTACATCTTGAATAGGAAGCTTGCGACGTGGTAGTGGTGGGCCAAGTGTGATTTTCGTGATGCGATATTTCGAATCGGCTCCAACAAATAGCCGGTGCGGCTGATTCAGTTCCCAACTGCCGACGCGATGCAGACGCGTAAAATCGCCGTTCCAATCCACAATCGTGCGATCATCCACGCGGATTTCGATGTTCGACACGCGCACAATCGCGTCCAACAGAAATCGCTTTCCAATCTGTGTGTGCATTTGATGTAGCGTGGTCTCATTTTTGTCCCACCGTCGATCATCGATGTCTTGCAACCCCGAAATGCCGCGCGGAGGATGCGTTTCCATCACGAACATACAGTCATTTGGACCGCAAACCAGTCCGATTCCAAAGGTATGGAACTCACTTTCCGGAGTATCGAGGCGGATTGCTTCAATGTGCAGCGTGTACTCTTTGGGAACATCAACCGGTAAGACGAATTGTGCCTGGGGCTCAGCTGTTATCGACTCAACCCGGTCCTTCTCGAACTTCCACCGGACCTTGACGATGTGCTCCGCGGCCAGCAACGGGATAATGTCGGTCAGTCCATTGGCATCCGCTTTCTTCGTGACCTTGTTATTGGAATTCGGCTCGACTGTAGGGACGCCATTGGGAACTGAAACGCCCGGAACAATAGCGTTCGCAACGCCCACATCTTGATGAGCAGCATCGACGTCTCGTTGGCCCTTTCCACGCCCCAGAAAGAAGAGCATGGACGCGAGGAAAACCAGGACGAGTACGCCTCCAATCATTGCGGGCAGGGGCCAGCCCATGGCGCGCAAATCAAACTGCGATTCGCTCGATTCCTGAGCAGTGTTCAGTGACGATTCTTCCAGCTTGGCCTGCAGTTTGGCGTCATAGGCCGTTTTGGAAGTCGGTTTCAGCAAACAAAGCCGTGCCCGTGTCACTTCATTGAGCAATTGCTGGCATTGTGCGGCATACTCGCCTGATTGATAACCACGCAGGAAACCCAACTGGCGGTTTGCCGCTGTTTCGATGACTTGAACGTCATCCTCAAACGGCTCGAGCCCCAATAGTCGGTAATGGTGAGGTGGCTGATCCTTGGGCAGAATTCCCAGCCATTTATGATACGGATCGAAAACTGCGGGCATGCACCATCCAATTGCAAATTGACACGCTGGCGCCTTCGTCGACCAGCGTCAAACGGAAGACGGTTATGAACTTACGAGTCGTATCGTACAGTCCCTTCAGAGACTTCTGAAAGTGCAACCGTCCGAAAATTGTCAAGAGTAGCTCGCAGCCTCGTGATACACTATGATTACAGCGGAAAAACGCTGATTCTTCTTGCGAGTTGCTGAACTTAAATGAGCTTACTGATGCACTCATACTGGCCCCGATGTGCCGCCAGGACGCAGGCCTGCTTTGTTGCCCTTCTCCTTGTATCGCCCCTGTTTCTTTCCGGGGTCTGTTGGGGACAAGACAAGGCCAATCAAACACAGAAGATTGATGGCAGTCTGGAAGTCGTAAAAATCGCAATACCCAACGCGACGGACCAGGCGGAGTCGCGAAAGACGATTCGCGAATTATTTAAAAAGGAATTCGATCTCGCGAAAACGCCCAAGGGCAAGACAGCGCTGGCTCAAACTCTGCTGAGTCGCACCAACGAATTGCAGAATGATCCAGCCAGTTTGTATGTGTTACTGACCGAGGGCGCCGAGAATGCCGCAGCTGGCGGAGATATAACACTCGCCTTGAAAGCGGTGGCGGAAATCCATGAGCACTTCGCCACGCCGGCTTTGGAGCTTCAGGAAAAAATTGCAAAACTCGCGACACCGCTGGCCAAGACTTCAGATCAGATTTTGCCCCTGATTGAAATGCACCAATCATTGATTCGTGAATCCTTGGAGGCCGACGACGTCGCCACCGCCGAACGGGTGAGCTTGGGCGCTGTCACGCTCTCTCGCAAATCGGATTTCCCGATTCTGAAGGATCAGTTGTTGGCCACCTCGAAGGAAGTGGCGGCATTTAAAGCCGCATTCAAGACCGCTGATGAGGCTCGGCAGGCTTTGAAAAAGCAACCGGATAATCGCTCGGCGAATTTGATCTGGGGCAAGTACGTCTGCTTCATGAAAGGGGATTGGACCACGGGACTGCCGTTGTTGATTCAGTCGCAAGATCAAATACTCGCCCCGCTCGCGAAACGCGATCTCACGCCACCTGCGGAATCCGAAGCGAATGTGGCATTGGGAGACGAGTGGTGGGCGATTGGTGACAAGGAAAAGGATCCGCTTCGAAGTACGATCTGGCAGCACGCGGCAGAGTCTTACTACCGGGCCTTGCCTGGTTTATCAGGTCTCAACCTCACCACGACCGAACGAAAGCTCAACCGTCTGTTTGGTGGCGCTAAGGTTTATACATCCACAGACGATCCAATGGGGATACCGATTGCAGACGCTGCCTTAAGTTTGGGACCGGCTGGCACCGTCGAATGTTGGATCCAGACATTGGCGAATGAATCGATGCTGTTCAGCAAACGCGGCCTGGAGGACGACGGGTCTCTGGGTGTGCGTTTGTACGAAGGCCGCGCAACGTTTTTCGAAAATGCCTCGTTTCACTACGTCGAAGCACGTACTGACGTGGTCCTGAATGATCGAATTTGGCATCACATCGCCATCGTGAAGGCTGGATCTAAAGCGGCCCTGTTTATCGACGGAAAACTCGTGACGCGTCTTGATGTCCGGGAAGATCTGCCA
>JAQGHT010000769.1 GCA_028291565.1 Planctomycetaceae bacterium
TTGCCTTTCGAGACTCGGGCGGTGAGCAGGACCTGGTCTTGTTGACCCATTCCCGCACCAATTCGGACGAACTGGCGTCCATGATTCGTCCCTGATTTCAAGGTAATGGTTTCCGTCCCGGAAGCTCGCAGATTCGCCACCTGATGTCCTTTCAATGAAGTTGTTTCAATGTTGCTGAGACCAGGCATTGCCTGGTGAATTCGCTGGCAGTACGACCATCGTTCGGAGTGAACAAATTTTGGAGAAGATGAACTCCTGGAAAGCTAATGTAATGCCCACCTACCGACCTCGTCCATTCCGCGGCACGACATTGCGCACTTCCAGGGAAGGTATTGGTAACGAATTTCGGAATGCTTCACATTCCAGAAGTACGAGGGCGAGGCTTTGTGGAACGATACTCCGTATCGTGATTGGCGAACCAGGAGCGCAGCGACTGGTGAGGTTTCCCCCCAGCAAAATTCCAGCGGATTATCTGCCCGGCGTAAGCCATGGCCTGATTCATGGCGTCGCGGTGGCCGTGTATACAAACTTCAAATCTGACGCGCCCCGGAAGTCCGGTTTTGTTGACTCGCTGGTTCATCAGATTTGAAATCTGATTGCCCGACATTGCCGAGTTCTCTTCGAAAGACGCCTCGCCAGTCGCTGCGCTGCTGGCTCGCTCATTGCGACACGGAGTGTCGCACCACATCGGAAGGCTGAACGATCTCAACTTACAAAGAAAAAAGAGAGGGAGCCATAAGACTCCCTCTCTTCTCGTTTCTCAATCTCTGATCGCCATCCAGAGCGGTCGGCGGCAGATAACTTTCGATTAGCCAATCAATTGCTTGATGGGGTTGCCGCTGTTGGCGATCTTCATCGGACGCCCGTTCTTCGAGGTGTAAACCGTATCCAGCGGAATTCCCAGAGCATGGGAAACCGTCGCCCAGATATCGCCAGGCAAATAGGCTTGGCCTTCGACGCTCAAGCCGTCCTTATCGGTCGCACCGACCGCCTGGCCGTTCTTCAGGCCACCGCCACCGATCATTACGGACCAGCTTGCGGCCCAGTGATCGCGACCCACGTCTTGATTGATGCGTGGTGTACGAGCGAATTCGCCCATCCATACCAGCACGACGTCGTCGATCATGCCGCGGGCGGTCAAATCAGCCGTCAAGGCGCCAATGCCCTTGTCGAGAACCGGCAGCCGTTGATTCGACAAGGTGTCGAACACGTTGGCGTGCAAGTCCCAACCACCGAGGTTGACTTCGATGAAGGGAACGCCCGCTTCGACCAATCGGCGGGCCATCAAGCAGCCCTTGCCGAAGGCGTTGTTGCCGTAGGATTCCAACATCTTGGGATCTTCCTTGTTGACCTTGAAAGCTTCCATTTGCTTCGAGGTCATCAAGTTCAAGGCACGCTTGTAAACGTCCTTGTGTGATTGCGGTGCTTCGCCACGCTTCGAGCCGATGAAGCCCGATTCGATGACGTCCAGCATTGCGAAGCGGTTGTTGAGGCGATTCGCATCGAACTCGCCGCCGCCTGCATTACGGATGTCGCCATTGCTGCCAACGACGAACGGAGCATTGGTCATGCCCAGGAAGCCGGGGCTCTCGCTGCCGCCGTCGATCGACACGAACGAGGGGATTTCCAATTCCGGTCGCTTGCTGCCCAATTCGTGGCTGACAACCGATCCGAACGTCGGGTGAATGACGGTGGGATTTGGCACATATGCGGTGTGCATGAAGTAGCGGCCACGTCCGTGGTCGGCTTCGCGGGTGCTCATCGAGCGTACGATCGACAGATTCTTGAACTGCTTGGCCGTTTCGGGCATGTGTTCGCAAATCTGAACGCCGCTGGCTGCAGTGTTGATCGGCTTGAACTCGCCGCCGTTCTTCGAGCCGGGTTTAAGGTCCCAAATGTCGATCGTCGGTGGGCCGCCACCCATCCACATCAAAATACAGGCTTTTTGTTTCTTTTTGACAACTTCAGCGTTGGCTTGCAGGTGCGACAGGAATTGCAGGCCGGGAACGGCGGCGACACTGGTCGCCATGTGCTGCATGAAGTGCCGGCGGCTCATGCCTTCGGGGACGATCAAGCTCATTGGAAGGACCCTTTTATGGAGTGTGACGTAACTGGTTCGTTGGATATCAGGACGCTGGATTTCTCTAAACAGCTGCTCCAGCGTGGAAACAGGGATCAAGTCTAACTCTGTTGTCACTCATCCCAAGTTCTGGCTGGGGCGAGTGTTTTAGAAGCTCCGCTTCCGATTTTTTTCCACCTCTGCCAGCAAGACAGTCGGCGGATCCAGGGACCGCGTTCCCTGACAAAGCCGGGAACGCGTCGTTGGCCCTGGCTTAGTGGTTGAAGATGAATTCGTTCGAATTCAAGAGAGCCCAGAACAAGTCCTGGTACCCATCGTAGGGTGTCTTGACAGGGGCGGCTTTGGGAGCAGCATTCGCCGTCTTGGCAGCATTTGCCATTTCCATTGCGTCTGCCATTTCTTTGGCGTTATTTGCTTCCTTGGACGCCTTCGGCCCCTTGCCTGCTTTTGCGCCGCCCGAAGCCTTGGCACTCTTGGCTTCTTTGGGGACGAGACCCTGTACATTGCCACCCGCGATTACCATCTTCGCGGCCATCAACTCTTTCTTGGTGGGAACGCGAGAGAGCGTGGACATGTACATTTCTTTGACTTTTTCGTCGTCGCCACCCTTGTCTTCTAATACGCTGCGGAGATAGCCGCCTTTTTCCAGACTGATGGCGTTCTGAACTAATTCCCCATTCATCATCATCAACGCTTGAGGAATGGTCCCGTTGAAAGTCGTGGATTCATCGTTCTCGTCAGTTCCGAAGGCCACGACAAACTGCTGCATCCACATTCGTCGTTGTTGTTCGGCCTGTTCCCAGTTGGAACGGCCCGACTTATGGGCGTTGGTGGCGATGATCAGGGAGTCGTACAGCTGTTCGGCTGAGAGTGACTTCACATACATATGCGTGAACTTCGGCCGTTCTCCGTTGGCGGGGTTGTCGACTTCGTTCTTGGGCGACATCTTGCTGGTCAGATTGTAGGCTTCGCTATTGCAGATCCAGCGGATCAGTTGCTTCTGATCGTACTTTGCCTTCACAAATTCCACGCTCAGCTTTTCCAACAATTCTGGGTGCGAAGCGGGATTGTGTGGTCCCATATCGTCGACCGGCTTCGTGAAACCGTAACCGAAGAAGTGACCCCACATGCGGTTGACCATTGCGTCAGCAACCTGAGTCCGCTCACCCTGTGTGATCAATTTGGCGAATTCCTGACGACGATTTGTGTCGGCGTCCGGCTTGATCTCGTATTGTTCGTATCGGGGATAAGCGACTTGCATCAAACCATTGCGGCGTTCGAAGAAGACAGGACCTTCCGCCTCTTGTTTCACCAACTCGGCATAATCGAACACCATCCGGCCGGTCTTCTCGTCATACTTCTGGTGAGTGACTTCCCGAGCCTGTTTGAAAATGCTGTTGTATTCCCAGAACTGATTCTGCTTCCACTCGTTGAACGGGTGGTTGTGGCACTGAGTGCATTGGACTTGCAGACCGAGGAACAATTTGGCGGTCATCGCGGTCGCCGGAACAGCTCCGTCATTCAGATGTGCCATCAGGAAATTGACAGCCCCATTCTGGTCGTAACGGCCTTCCGCTGAAACCAAATCACGCACGACTGCGTCCCAGGGGCGGTTCTTGGCAAATGATTCTCGCAGGAATTTCTGGAGAGCTGCCCGACGTTGAGGCCCACCCATGTTGGCATTGCCGGCTCCACGGCCAACCAGCAGGTTCGCCCAAATTGTGGTCCAGTTTCTGACGTACGCCGGGTCGTCGAGCAACTTGTCGATGACCTTGGTGCGTTTGGCCTTGTCTTTGTCGGCAATGAACGCTTCAACGTCCTCGACGGGCGGGACGTGGCCAATAATGTCCAGATAGACACGACGCATCCATTCGCCATCATCAGCCACAGGGGACGGTTCGATATTGTTTTCGATCCAACCCTGACGTACTTTCTCGTTGATAAACTGAATCAACACGTCCGAGGAGCCGGTGGCAAATGCTTCCTTCAGCGTAATCGACTTGGGGGCCTTTTCCGCTCCGGCTTTTTCCTCTGCACCTTTTTCAGGGGCGTTTTTTTCGGCGGCCGCCTTATCGGTGTCCACCGATTTCTTGTCGGGCTTGTCCGTTTTATTCGGTTCGGCTTTATTCGGTTCGGTTTTCTTTGCTTCAGTCTTTTTCGCGTCAGACGCTTTGGCTGGCGATTTGGATTCGGCCTTCGTATCAGCATAGGCCGGCCAGCTACTGCCAAACCAGGCAGCTCCCAAGGTGACGGCGCAGATTGCGAAAGTCCCCAGGAACCGCTTCGCGTGACTCTGTCGAATCACTGTAACCATTGGCTACTTCTCCAGTTGTGATAAACCAACTTGCTCGAACCGTGACCAGGATGCTACAGGTCCAGGATGGGATTGGGTGTTGTGAGCAAGTTCCGACACCTAATTAACTCTAACTCTGCCTCAAACCTCATCGAGATTCTCGCAGATCGTATCAATTTTGGCAAAGATGGGATCACTTTGATGAGCGATTGTAACGTTTGGATCTGTTCCCGAAAACTGGGGGAGTGTGCGCAACATTTTCGGCAACAGGAATTCGCTGCCTTGGGGTAATTTGGCAGCGTGTTTAATTATTGAAACATGCAGCAGTTGGAGTCCCGCCATCAGGGGGTAGCGGTCGACTCCAACTGCTGCACTCTAATTTCCGGATTGTGGAATGGGGATCGCCGGGCCAGAGTCGTCACTCACTGGGCCACCGGGCGTCGGACTTCCGGAGTCTTTTTTCGGAATCGGTTGGAATCCAGGAACTGCCGCAGGTAGTTTTTCGGTTTCGTTCGGCATTGTGCCCGTCCCGGGTTCGCTCGGTTTCTTGAGCGTCGGGACTGGAGGCAAAGGTTGGTCGTCGTCTTCCAGATTGATTCGTGGAGCGGGGTCTCGAGGTATCGGGGTGCTCGGTACGCTTGGTTTCCCAGACAATTTCAGACCAAATGGCAGCGGTCTCGCGGTTTTGGGGCGTGATTGCGAAAGATCAATCGGTGGCGTCAGATCAATGGGCTTGTCGCTGGCCCCGGGCTGAGCGGGACCTCCTGGAGCCCAGTCCCCCTTGTTCTTCAACAACTCTTCAATTGCTTCGGGAACCGGGGGCCGGCCGTTTTGAGGGTTGCCGGGCAGGCCGATTTTCGCCACGTCTGCTGGTGGCAACGGATCGACATTTAAGAACGCCATGACAGGGGCTGGTTGGCCTCCGACTTGTGCGGCGGCCTGGAAACAAATCCTCGCTCGCTCCACATCACCATTCATTCTCAGCAGTGCGCCGAGTAGAAATAGCCGGTCGGGCGCCTGGATCTCTTGCCGGACCCAGTCCGCGACTTGTCCAGCTAATGCACCCGCAGCAATCTGGTTATCCGGGCCAAACACTTTGGCTGGACTGTCTCCTGTCAGGGGATATTTGGGATCGAGTTGAATTCCCCGAGCCATCTCGCTGACGGCCAGTTCATAACGTTTCAACGCGATCATGGCATAAGCCATCCGAAATCGAGGCGCCGCCAGATCGGACGCGGCGCCGGAGGCTTGTTTGTATTTCGAATAGGCCTGCATGTAGTTTTGTTTACGGAACCAGATGTCACCCTGACCCTGGAAATGGATGCTGCGTGCTTTTTGTTCCAACGTGGAAGGCTGGGCTGGCAAAAGTTGGTGCGGCTGACTGACGATGGGCACTTGCGGTCCGACATTGATATTCACACCGCCGCGTAACACGGGGGGCGACAGCGTGACAATTGGCCGCCGAGGGTGCGCGAACACAAAACCACCCGCGGGCGGCGGTTGAGGGTTCGGCGCGAGCTGTCCACTGGGGTTGGCTTGCGGGTTGGCGGGTTGTCCCGGAAATTGCTGGCCAGGGAATTGTTGACCTGGAAATTGTTGACCGGGAAAT
>JAQGHT010000775.1 GCA_028291565.1 Planctomycetaceae bacterium
TCACGATTCAACCGGGCCAGGTTTGCGGTCTCGTCGGCGCGAATGGTGCCGGCAAAACAACGCTCATCAAGCACGTCCTGGGACTACTCGACGCGCAGGTCGGCAGTGTGCAAGTCTTTGGAATCAACCCAGTCATCAATCCCCCAGAAGTACTCAGCCGCATCGGATATCTCTCCGAAGATCGCGATGTCGCAGACTGGATGCGGGTCGACGAACTGCTGAACTTCACACAAGCCTTCTATCCCGATTGGGATCCTGTGTTCGCCCAGGAATTACTGGGGATGTTCGAACTTTCCGTGCACCAACGGATCAAGACGTTATCCCGAGGTCAACTGGCTCGCGCCTGTCTGTTGACAGCCCTGGCCCACCGCCCTGCTCTGCTGGTCCTGGATGAACCCTCCAGCGGTCTCGATCCAATCGTCCGGCGGGACATCATGAGCGCCATTATTCGTACAGTCGCCGAAGAAGGGCGCACAGTCCTGTTTTCGTCGCATCTGCTCGATGAAGTGGAACGAGTCTCCGATCAAGTCGTGATGCTGGCAGGAGGAAAAGTGGCTTTGGACGAATCGCTCGACAGCATCAAGCAGCGGCATCGTGTGATCACGGTACGGTTTACACACGTGACTCCCCAGACACCTCAGTTGCCCGGTTTGGTGAATCTACAAGGATCGGATGGCGAATGGAAATTCCTGTGCCCACTGGGATCGGCCGCCATTCGTGAAACCGCGGCGTCTCTGGGAGTCGAGGTCCTCACTGAGACCGCTCCGAGTTTGGAAGAGATCTTTGTAGCGCATTGCCGATGACGCGTCTGGCAACAATATTATCGAGACGATTCGGCGCCCTGCCACCTGCGATTGTCTCGGTGGTTCCCGGCAAGCGGGGTGGCGGGGATCAACGAAGTGTCGCTCGTGTCGAGTCACGAGAACTGTCATTGAAGCTTCTCGTTCCTGACTGTAAGGCAATTCACCATGTCGCCGACAATTCAAATGCTGCTCTGGGAGTTCTGGCGTCCAATCAGGTGGCGGTTGGTCGTGGCGTTTTTTGCAATGTCGCTGCTGCCGGGACTTGTGACTTTGGCGAATGCCCCGTGGCGACTGGAATCTCCGTGGCAATTGCTTTCGATGTCTTGGTCCGAGCTTCGTCCCATGCCTTGGGAACTCCAAATGTTGACCATCTGGGTCAACGCTGTGATCTGTGTTCTCGCAGTGGGAAACAGCGTCGGCTACCCGATACGCCACTATACGTTGCCGATCTCGACTCGGCAATTAGCTCTGACCCGGCTTTTGCCAGGCGCGTTGACCTGTTCGAGTCTCTATTTGGTTCTCGCGAGTCTGTTGAATTGGTTCTGCAATTCCGGCTGGCCATACCTGGGACCAGCGTTAACTTATGGTCTGGGTTATATTTTTGGCTATGCCATTATTTCGAGAATCTACGGCCGAGAAAACCTGAAGACGCTCGCGGGACTGTGCATCGCAATTCTGGGAGGATTCTGGATCGCTGGACACTATCCGCTGCGGTTGAACTTTGCGACAAGTTTCAGCTTGAATGAAGAAGTCCGATTGCAGAATGAGATTCTCTCTCCGCCGCTGTCGGGGTTTGGGCCAAGTTTCAGGTGGCCAGCCGTTTCTTTGATCGAGTTATCCTGTGTCGGACTGGTCATTCTCATCGCATGGCGGATCACCGAGACCGGGTTTGTACTTGATCGAAAAGGCCGCGGTTGGGCTCACCCTGCGATTCGATCCTGGGAGTCTGAAACGGTCGCGAATGTCCATCAATCCAGGCTGAAACGGTTTCGCTCACCTTTTGCCGCCTTGTTCTGGCAAGAATGGAGGCAGGACGGCTGGCTTTGGCCAACGGCGATCGCCTGCACCTATGGACTTGTGGCCAGCATCTCGATCACAGTTACTGCACTTTGGCCGCAACAGCGACTTCCTTCTGACGACGTGTCGGCGATCATCGGTGTCACGTTCGCATTCATGGCATTCGGCGCGCTCCTGCCCTGGTGCGTGGGAGTCGTGACGACCCAAGGCAGAAAATCGCAGGTGGACAAAACGCTGCCGACATCGCTTTCGACTTTGCCGGTTTCCGATGCCACCGTGGCATGGGTAGCACTTTGCCGAAGTCTGTGCAGTGTCGCGCTCTCTTGGGCATGCAGCCTTTGTATCGGAATGACATGGATCCTGATCTATTACTTTGGTGGTGGTGACGTCACCTCGTCCAGCTTCTCTCCGGGTCCCGGCCAACCAACCATGACCACAGCAATACTAGGGGGACTGGCCTGGCTTTCGTTCTTCGCATGGTTCGCGACTGGCGTCGGTGCATCCACAGCATTATCCGGTCGAAGCTGGATCGCATTTCTGCCGATCATGTTTATTCCGCTGTGGTTCGGATTGGCATTAGCGATGAATATTTTGATGGTTTTGATCGGCCAATCAGTGGCTGAATTTTTGATCCTGTACGGGCTGACGGGAATCCTGCTGGCACTCGTCACAGGCATGCTTGCCTCCTACCGTCGAGCCATGTCCAGAAATGTGATCGGAATGAGATCTCTGCTGACGGGAATGGCAATCCTGATCCTCGTGGAAGGGGTTCTGACTGCCTACTACTGGCAGAGCGACTTCCCGGACAATGTCGCCGCGAGCCACTTCGCGTTCATTTGGCGATTCGGATTGTTCCTCGCATTAGCAGCGGCTCCGCCGGCAGTCGCACCTCTGGCGGTCCATTTCAATCGACATCGATGATGTGGAATGACGAGGTTGTCCTTTCGATAGCGGTTCGTCTCGAAGCCGGCAATAGAAGAAGGGACCTCAAGGCAAAAGAGACCTAAATATTCTTTGGTCATTTAGGTCCCTTTCGTCACTTTTTTCATAACTCATACCATCTATTACTTCGCGTAATCAGCTGGCTTCTTCCCTTTCACATAGCCCCCAAAACTAAAGCGAGTCGGTGTGAACGTTCCCACAATGTCGACACTGGACTTCGCGTCAATCTTGTCTTCCAACCCCAGCCCCCAGTAGACGGCGTTCACCAGCATCCGGCGCACGCCTTCACTTTGCAGATCCTGCGAGGCCCCCATCGTTGTGTTGAACACACGGGAGACTTTGCCAGAAGCTCCCTTATAAGTTTTGGTCCAGGCCACTGGCATCATGGGTGAATTCTTAGCTCCGACGACGGGCTTGCTGGTCGACTCCAAAGTTTCGGTCACTTCGCCGAGAACCAATGGCTGACTGTCACCGGGTAACGGCAATCGAACTCCGTAGACGTCAGTCAGTCCGAAGATATCGCCGCTCTTGATCCCGCGCAGAATCGGATTCTTTTCCTGCCCCGGTGCAATAATACCACGAGTCCCCTCTTTACCATGATTGCCGTGGTGGCTGATCCACGTTTCACCCAGTACTTGTCGGCCAAATCCCTGTTCGTAATCTTTGCCGCCAAATGTCCACCCATACTTCGCGAACTTGCCATTACCGGGGATATTGAAAGAGTGCGTCGCTGTTCGCATTCCGATCATTGGCTTGCCCGATTCCGCGAAGTCGACGAAAAGCTGCATCTGATCGTCCGGCAAATTGCGGAACCGCAAGAAAATCACAGCCAGATCCGCCGTATTCAAGGCTTCTAAACCTGGAATATTGGTTTGCAGATCGGGCTTGATCGTCCCGTCTTTGGGATCAATGGGAAACAAGACCGTGCATTTAAAGCCATGATGCGTCGATAGGATTTTGGCAAGTTGCGGCAACGATTCTTCGGAGCGATATTCGTCATCTCCACTGATGAGCACAATGTGCTTGCCCTTTCCGGCGCCATCACCCTTCCCTTCGAAGACGATCCACGAATCATCAGCACGCGCGTTGTCCCCCATTCCCGCGAGGAAACTGAGGGCTGCCAGAAGAATTCCAGCACGCCAGGAAGCAGTCCGCTGACTTTGTCGAAGTATCACAGTGTTGCCTTTCACAGAGTTTGCCATCTCAGAATCGCTGGATCACGGTATAGTGAAGTGCGGAAGTCCGTCTCAAGACTGAAGTTCCGTAGTTCGCGACAATTCCAGCCCGACCGGTCTGTAGAGTACCATTCGGCAGGGCGATAGTGAAGCGGTGGCAATTCGATGCAGTTTTCGCTCAGTATTGATCTGAGAATTTTCGTCCTTTGATCGACTCACTTCGCTGATCCCCGCCACCTCTTGTCCGGCGAGTTTCGGCACTTCTGCACGACGCATTGCCCGAAACAAACGGTAGCGCAAAAGCGTGGGAACGATCCTGGCGAGCGGGGATTCGTCGAATCGTCTCAATTGATCTTGGCACACTTGAACGGTCTGTAGATCATGTGGCATCCCGGAATGGTCACGAAACGAATTCTCTTTGAGAGATGGATTTCAAATGAGCGCACGTAATATTTTGGAGCCCGGTCGGCGTGAATGGGTCATTCTTAATCTGGGAATCGGTTGCACTTCTGAGACTCTGATTTCGGAAATGGTCCGTGATGGATTTGAGTCGGAGTTCGCACGGGCATTTGTCGAGTCATTCGCAAAATCATCCACAACTGCCGTTCCTATCGGCCAAGCTGAAAAGACCATTGCCGCCGCTGCCCCCAATTTGACTTCTGATTGGAAGAACGTCTTTACTACGGAATCTGTTGTCGGGACAGAATCATCGGCCTTGGCGAATGTTGTTCGGGAGAACCGGACTTCTGTCAACAAAACTGAATTAAACGTCGAATCGCCCCAGCCACCCAATGCCGTGACTAGCCTGCCGGAGTCGCCACGAAGTCCCGGCGAAAAGGGATCCGCGAAACCCCCATATGCTGTTGAACCGTCACGTATCATCGCTGGTAACGTTATTCATACGTCTGACCGCGAGATTCGGGTATTGGCCCGAATGCGTCGGCCTGATCTGCTGGTTCTTGCAAATGTGCTGTCAGACGACGAATGTGATGAACTCATTCGTCTTTCGGTTCCCAAAATTGAACGGTCGAAGGCCATAGATCACACGACGGGGAAAACTCGGGTGATGACCGATCGCACCAGCGACGGAACTTTCTTCTATCGCAACGAAACCGATTTCATCGCGAAAATCGATCGCCGAATCTCCGAGATCTCTGCGTGGCCGGTCGAAAATGGCGAAGGCTTGCAGATCCTCAGGTACGAACTTGGCGGCGAGTACAAGCCCCATTTCGATTTTTTTGGACCGCATGCACTTGGAAGCCAGGAACCGCTGGCAGACGGTGGCCAACGCGTGGCGACGCTGATCATCTATTTGAACGATGTTGATGAGGGCGGAACGACAATCTTTCCGCACATCGGTCTCAGTGTTTCACCACAAAAAGGGAATGCCCTTTATTTTTCCTACTGCAATTCGCTCGAACAACTCGATCGGCTATCCTATCACGGCGGATCCCCGGTTCTTAAAGGGGAGAAATGGATCGCGACAAAGTGGATGCGGCAGAGGCGACCGAAGTAGGAACATTGTCTATTCAGCGCTCACCTTGCATTTGCCGGTCGATTTACAAGTAATCACGGGAGATTTGCCTTTCCAACCGGCACACCCAAAGTGAAGCCGCTCTCGCCTTTCCTCTTCCCTCCGTTTCTCCGATCCTCTAACATCGCCAGCGAATCAGTCGTCTGGAATTGCTTCTCGGGGAAACTTCACCTCGGGAACAGGTTCCTATTTTCCTTTGTGACATCGGCGGAATACGCTGCGTGTCCTCGTTTGGCAGGAGATTTTCGAAATGGCAGAGCAGAAGGCCACCAATGTGACGTGGCATGAACACAAGGTGACCAAGGCGGAACGATTTCAACAGGCGGGTCACAAGGGTGTCGTCGTCTGGTTCACGGGCCTGAGTGCCTGCGGCAAGAGCACCATCGCGAACGAATTG
>JAQGHT010000808.1 GCA_028291565.1 Planctomycetaceae bacterium
GAGCTTGCCCTTGCGGGGACTGACCGGGATGGCGTTCGCCTTGTTGGCGGCCTCTTCTTTTGCCGCGGCAGTGAAGGGATCGTCCTCGGACACGGCAAACGGATCGTTTTCGTCGTCGTCGAATGTGGACGCGGAGCGGGCCTTACTGGGCTTGGGAGAGCTCGGTTTCGACGTACTGGCGGCCGGTTTACTCGCAGCAGCGGGTTCGGCTCGCGGAACGGTCTTGGCGGGCGCACTGCCTGCGGCAGGCTTGGCCTTCGCACCCTTGCCAGTCTTCATATTCGCCCCGCAGAAAGGGCATTCCACGGCGTCGTCATCCAGTACGGATTGCTTACAAGCAGGACAAGTGGGAAGCACGTGTCATTCCTATTTCTACAAGATTCAACAAGAAAGCCCAGCGACACGGACAGTTTGATATCCGGAACGGTGTCTCCGACGACTTTGACGCGTATTCGAACAATTCATTCTACACACATTCCCAACTGAAAGACAAACTGGGAAATGAGTTGCAAGGGAATTACGCAGATCAACGGAAACTTGCTGTAACAGTGTGATCAATGCTTGATTTCGGTGGGCCATCCCACGAAACTGAATTGTTGGCGGTAAAAACGGCACCCCCGCTTTTCCCGTGAATGCAAAGTCTTGTTTTGTCTCACTCGTCGTGTTGATCGTGTTCCTGCTCCTCATCGAGTCGTAATTCTCGATTGGGAGTACGAAAAGGCAGGACGTGAAGGGGAACCTTCCAACCGGAATTCCCGCATTTAACGCCCTGTAACTATTGTGTTCCCGTCATCCGGCAAGCGTGTAAAGCAGGCCGGAAGTGACCTTCGAGGAGTTCTACCCATGTCGAGTCCTCAGTCTGCCCGCCAGGTCCTGGACCGGCACTATCTGGAAATGCGTAGCAGGATCCTGGATCTTGCCGCCAGTCTGGATCGAATTGCCGTCGCAACCGACGATGGTACTGTCGCCAATGACCCACGGCTTGCGAAGTTGAATTCTGGCCTGAAGATTCTGTTGTCCCTCGACGTCAGCGATCGAGCCGAGCAAGTCCAGATGCTCTTCAGTGACGCGTATGTTCCCAACTGGTTGAAGAAGTGACGCCCAGAAATCACATCCATGTATTTTATCGACCCGCACCTATTTTGCAGGTGGACGGTTGGCTAAAGCCTTGTGCGAGATGCGGCTTACATCAAACGATCAGAAGTTGGCGGACGTCAAAAATGGCGATATTTTCCATTGTTTCCACCAAACTCGGCACAATTGCGGCACGTATTCAATCGTTTAGTTGGCCGCATCCGGCGGAGCATTTATCAATCTTCGCCGGTCTTGATTGAATCTACCCACCAATCGATGTTCACCGCCCCGCGCGCCGGTATGTAGTTGGCGAACCGCTCAATCGCTTTGAGTAGGGTGGATAGCTCGGCCGCGCTGGGCTTTACGATCTCCGCCCACTGCTTCATGACCTCAGTGGTTGCCATCACGCTCACGCCAAGTTCTCTTGCGATTTTGCGTGCCTTCTTATCGTCAGTCAGCACTGACCAGCCACGGCATTTGGCGATTGCCAACCCCATCGACTCGCCGTCGTCTCCAATGCGTGCAGCGAGTTGAACATAGAGTTCCGTTTCCGCGTCACTTTCGCAATCGCATTGAATCAGAACTCCATCGTTGATTGCGGGATGCAGGTCAATCGGCACGATGACAAGCTTCTCGGGATCGTCGGGGTCGGGCTGGCAGTACTGTGATTCCTTTTTCACCGCCGCCGGGAGATACCAATCGTTCGGCAGCGTGGTCAGGATAGTCACGAATTGGCCGCTGGCAAAGAGATTCAGGGTTCCGCACGCATCAAGAATGACGGCCGGCATGTTTAGGCTCCGGTCGTTTCTTTAGGAGTGATCGGTCAGTAATGAGGTTTCAAAATCGGCCTGAATTGGGTGCGTGCGCCCTTCCGCATCCACTTCCACGCTAAACATTGACTCCTGAATGACTCGGCGGGCTTCCCAGATGTCACAACGCAGGTAGTTTGCCACTTCCTTCTCGCTCAGTTCGCCTCGCTCGTAGGCATGAACGGCGAGAAACTTATACCGCTCCGGGTAGGCAGGCTCCGGTCGGAGTTCCGACACGAGACCGAGTCGCTTCTCCGCTTCGCGGATTGGCAACCCCTTCTCCTTCTGAAGGTCCCATGCCCCCTGTTTGAGCAGGCCGAGGGACTCCAGCCGGAGGGCCATTGCTTCCATCGACACAGAGTAGAAATGCTTGAGCTTTACGAGGTCGCCCACTTGGAAGTTTCCAGTGGTGTTGACGATCTCGTTGAACCGGAAACGCACAGAAGACGCTGGCATCAAGAAACTCATGGCGAACGATTCAGCGAACCGCTCGTTTGCTGGCTTTCGCCCAAAGACCGTCAGATAGTCGATTCCTGCCGTGTATCGATCCACGATTAAGTGGGCATACTCATGGGAGATTGACGCGCGCTGCTTATCCGCAGGGTGAACGCTGTTGATGAGCATGCATCCGCCCAATCCGTCCACAAAGATGTACATGCCCGCAAACATCCGGGGCAACGGCATAAAGAAGATGCGGACGCCTACATCAGATTCCAGAAGGCTGCGGATATTAGGGATCGGCTGATCACCAAGTCCAAGCCGCTGGCGCTCTCGATTTGCCACATCCTCAGCAAGTTCGGTGACGTTGACGCGCGGATTCAACTCCACCGGTTGCGGGTAGTTCATCCGCATCGGTGACTTCATTCGTTTTTCAAGGTCGAGATAGTTCTCCACGAACTGCTTGAAATCCCCAATTGCCACCTTGAGTTGCTCGGCATCGGCGGGCTTCACCTTTTCCATTGCCGCCCGGAAGTGCGGTTGGAAGTCGGTCAGCGGCTCCATCGTGCGAACAAAGTAACTCACCGGCTGACCATATAGTGCAGCTAACTTGACGATCTCGGCGGGCTTGGCCTCTCGTTCGCCTTTTTCGATTGCGATAAACGTTGGACGGCTTACGCCGATGGCTTCAGCACCAGCATCCTGCCTTATAGAACGAGCTTTCCTTGCCTCGGCCAACCGCTGGCCGATGATCCGCGGCGATACAGGGTCAGTCGTCATGAGGTGGCTCCTTCAACTGCGGCCAGTGATCTGGCCGAGGTATTCCAAGGGAAAATTTCGGCGAAGAGCATCTGAAGCTGTCTCTCGTCCATTGGAACAATAGGTTGCCGGTTTTACTTTGTCAATCGGAAGGTGTGGCAATGCATTAAAAAGTAAAGTTCAGTTTGAGCCCGAAAGGGTTCGGGCCCGCTCGGCACGAGAGTATTTGCGATAGCGATTTAGTCACAGGACGCCTATCCGGATTTCACCGGTCCAACAAGGATCGGCTTTTCGGCTGTTCCGGTAACGAACGGTTGGTTTCGGGTCGCGTGCCATTTTGGTATCCTGAGATCAACAATCAGAAGGTGATCGACGCAGCCAATTATACGCTCAGCAAACCCGGCACTTATCTCGGCATTTGGTAAGTCGCAAGTGATGTGAGGCACAGGAGATAGAGTTAAAATGTACTTCATCGACCCACACGTCCATATGATTTCCCGCACTACGGACGACTACGAACGCATGACGCGGATGGGCTGTGTCGCGATTAGTGAACCGGCATTCTGGGCCGGTTATGATCGCGGCAGCGTCGAGAGTTTTCGCGACTATTTCCGGCAATTGACGGAATTCGAACCGACGCGGGCCGGTTGGTCGGGAATCCAGCATTTCACCTGGTTGTGCATCAACGCCAAAGAAGCAGAGAACATCGAGTTGTCGCGGGAAGTCATCAAGATGATCCCCGAATTTCTCGATCGCCCCAATGTTCTGGGAATCGGTGAAATTGGACTCAACAAGAATACGATGAACGAATCGACCATCTTCCAGGAGCACATGGAACTGGCGCTGCGATTCAATCAGTTGATCTTGATTCACACGCCCCATCTGCAGGACAAGTACAAGGGAACGCACATGATCGTCGACATGCTGCGGGCCGATTCACGGATTCAGCCGCATCGAGTTCTCGTCGACCATGTCGAGGAACACACAGTACGATTGGCGAAGGATCACGGATTCTGGTGCGCCATGACGCTCTATCCGACGACGAAATGCACTCCGGCCCGAGCAGCCGACATCATCGAACGCTTCGGCGACGATCGCATCATGGTCAATTCGGCAGGCGACTGGGGTCCATCCAATCCACTGGCGGTGCCCGATTTCATTCAGGAGATGCGCAAGCGGGGACATTCCGAGGAGAAGATCAAGAAAGTCGTCTACGACAATCCGATTCAATTCTTCAGCCAGAGCAAGAATTTCAAATTCAAGCCACCGCAAGTGACCTACGGACCAGCCTGATCGGCCCAGACCTCGTTCCCGCACCGTATCAGCATGGTTGACGAAAATCCCTTCGCGGAAAGCCGCGAAGGGATGGAACGTCACGATCTTATTCGCGGGCGTTTACTCTGCGTGACTACGGCAATTCTTTGATCATGATATTGCGGTAACGTACTTCGCTCTTGGCATCATGCGCTTGAATGGCGAAGGAGCCCTTCCCGAGTTTGCGATCGCCCGTCACGCCTTCCGGTTCGGTGAAGTCGACGACCACCTTGCCGTTGACTTTGGTGACGATATTCTTGCCTTTGACAATCACTTCGAGCGTGTACCACTCGTTGTCTTTGGCGATCGGATCGTAATTCTTCACGACGTTGTAGATGCTGCCGTTCTTTACCGGGTCGCCCTGTGTGCAGTTCACTTGCACTTCATAACCCTGCTTCGGCCAGTCTTCCATGTATTTCGTGTGCACGAAGAATCCCGAGTTGCTGCCCGGCTTGGTCATGATCTCGCACTTGACGTCGAAGTTCTTGTATTCTTTTTCAGTGAACAGGTGAGCTCGTTTGCCACGCACGACGATCGTGCCGTCTTCGACTTTGAAATCGCCGTTTTCACTGGCCTTCCAGCCGGTCAGGTCTTTGCCATTAAACAGAGGCTGCCATTCTGGTTCCGCGCCATGCAACACAAGCTTTTCGACCGCCTGCGCGATCGCGAATCCGATGACGAAGGTGACGATCAAATAGACAGCCATCCGTACTTTTTTATTCTTCATAACTCAAACCTTTTGTTTGCTGGCCCGCGACCGTCCGATCAAATGACGCACCGCCGCTACTTCGCGGCGGGCGGATTTGTCGCAGGTGGAATGCTTCGCACGAACTCAATCAAGTCCGCCATCTGCGGTGGCAAGATTTCTTTTTCCAATCCTTCGGGCATTAACGAAACACCACTCGACACCATTTCGTCAATATTCGCGCGCAAGACGACGTCCTGGGCTCCATCAGCTCGACGCAATGTAATGCTCGTGGCTGATTCGGACGCGATAATTCCCGTGAGATTGATTCCCTGATCTGTCACCACAGTGTAACTGATAAAGGCCGGTAACGCTTCTCGATTGGGGTCGAGAATATTCACCAACAAATCACCCGGTGTCTTACTCTGAGTGGATGCGAGGTTTGGACCGACCGCCTTGCCGATGTCACCCACCTGATGACATACGGCGCAGTTCTTCTGAAAAATCAGCTTGCCTCGCGCAGCATCGCCCTGAAGTGACATCATTCCTTTCTGATAATCGGCAATCACCTTGCCGCGATTTGAATTGACGTCGCCTCCGAACACTTTTTTCGCAGCATTTCGTACTGTTTCATTGGGGTGATTCAGCAACAGTTGCTTCTTATCTCGCTCAACTTCACTCGGTTTGATTTTTCCTTCAGATACTGAACTCATTAAGAATTCCATCCGTGGCACTGATCGCAATAATAAGTCGACGACTTCCCGTCGCACTGTCGGTGTATAGCCGCGCCAGGGGGTCACCAGCAATTGCTCAATCCCTTCAGGACCAAGCTGCGAGAGGGCCTTGATCCCGGCAATCTGTAACGGCGGAGGCGTCTGTGGCAGCAGGAGGTCTGTGAGCACTGGCTGGGCCAGCTTGACATCAGCAAAGGCCAGCAATCCGATGGCCGCCGCGCGCTCGGGTAAAGGGGCATCTTTGTTGCTTAAGGTCTTAGCCGCCGACTCAAACATGCCAGTCACTGCGGCTTTGGTTTCCGCAGAGATCTCGTTCGATTGCACTAATCCGGCAATCGTTTTGCCGTTACGGGCCAGTCCGTCACCCAAAGCCTGCAACAGCGCCTGGCGCGTGGTGAGATTCAGATTCTGGCTGAGTGTCAGTCCCGAAAGAACTTGTTCTGCATGATGACCTTCTTTGATCGCTCCGGCCACTCCCGCGATCTGGGCCAGCAACAGTTGTGCTGCGGGCTGGGCACGGAATTCCTGATCCGCAAGCAACCGCACAAACAAGGGGCCTGCCTGGCCAACGATCGACGAGAGCCAGGCCGTGCGCATGTCGGGATCGGCGATATCTTTGCGAGCCAGCCGGGCAAGGCCTTCGGCGCCTGCGGGCGATTTGATCTCACCCAGTGTAAACGCCAGTTGCCAGCGGACCCGATAGGTATCGTCGCCGGTCATCGACAGCAGTTTTTCGACCAGCTTCTCGGACTGATTGACAAACGAATCGGACAATTTGACCGCATGTTCGCGAACTCCAGGATGTGGATCACTCAAGGCCGTCAACACAAGATCGGGCGTCAGCGCATTCAGACCCGAAAGAGTGTACAAAGCATGTAATCGGCCTTGCGGCAACTGCGATGACAATGCCACTTTTTTCAACGCTTCGACGGCGGACTGATCCTGGCGCTCCCAGAGCAGTCGTTGCGCAGTTTCCCGATTCCACGAATTGGGCGATTCCAGTTCCGCTACCAGTTCCACGGCCGACTTCGCCCCCAGCTTGGGCGGGGTGATCCGTTTCATCCCGGGCGCAACCAATCGGTAGATCCGGCCTTTGTCGTTTCCGCTCTCCAGATGCAGGAAAGCCTTGATGTCGTCAGGAATTGAAGCGGGGTGCTCAATGGTCTCACGATAGACATCCATCACATACAGCGTACCGTCCGGAGCATTGACAAAATTCGCGGGACGGAACCAGTTATCGGTAGACGTTAAAAACTCGGCAGTCAAGTCGGAACGCCGGGCACTAAATCCCGCCCCTTTGGGCGTCAGTTGCTTGCGGTGGATCAGATTGCCTCCGACGTCACCGATAAAGGCATTTCCGCGGTATTCCTCGGGATAGGCGCTGCCACGATAAATCGTCACGCCTGTGGCCGAGGTAAAGAATCCGGTCGGGACCAGTTCGGACTGTGGCAGCCGCTTCGACAGCTCGGGATCCGCGGCCCGCCGCTTGGTTCGAACCAAGCGCCAGGGTTCGGGAGTGCTCTTGCGAAAGACGGGGCCCGAACCACCTTCCACCGCGATGCTGCGCGTCACGCCCGGGACGGGCAAGAAGGGGTTTCGCAACAGATAGTGATGCGGAAAGATCACTTCCTGAATGTGGTCGCTGTTGCTGCTGACAAACTGGTTGCCCCAGTCATCGGTCGAATATCCAAATTGCGAGCCCCCCGAAAGTGGCTCGAGAGTTTCTTTGACGGGATCGATCCGCAGAATCTGAGCGCCCGCCAGTGGAAACAGATCCTGACCACGGCGCTTTAAGGTACCGCCGTTCATGCCGCCCGCGCAATAGAGATGATTGTCCAAGCCCCATTTCAAGTTATTAATCAACGCCTGAACATTGTGCCGGCTGAACCCCGAGAAAACGATTTCGCGGACATCCGCGACACCGTCTCCATCGGTATCTTTGAAATAGTAAATGTAGGGTGCGGCTGTGGCAAAGATTCCACCCTTATAGCAGGCGACGGACGTGACCCATTCCAGCTTGTCCGCGAACACCGTACTGCGGTCATAGATCCCGTCGGCATCGGTATCCTCCAGCATTCTGACGACGGCGGCTTCTTTGCGCCCCCGGCCTTCCGGGCACATGGGACGCGGTTCGGGCGAAAAGGGATAATCGCGCATTTCGGCGACGAACATTCGACCGTTTTCATCGAAGCAGGCATCGACCGGATCGATGACGTCGGGCTCGTGGGCGACCAGTTCCAGCTTAAAGCCTTGCTGCAATTCGAAAGACGCCATCGTCTTATCGAACGGAATCGCCGGAATGCGAGGTAATTCGTCAGCCAGCGATTTCTCGGCGGGCTTTTCCGACGGCTTCTTGTCACCAACCGCCGCAGTCGTCTGATCATTGGCCTGCAACGACAACCACCAGGAACCGCCGAATCCTGCCACAAGCACCAGCAAAACGAGTCGAAAACTCAGAGACATCAAACGCATTCACTCTTCTCCGTCAAAACATTGCTTGGTTTTCCCATCACCGCGAGGCGAGTGTACGGTGTCTTTCCAGGGCGTATTCTAGCCGAGCAAAGCTAATGTCTCCAGCAAGCATCAAACATCGTTTAAGCATGGCTCTTGCGGGGGTCAGGTTTTCACGGCGAGCGTTGAGGGTAAGCCAAATGGTGTTCAGCGGCAGAATGTCAGCTTCTGATGAAATCCAGTATGCAATGACGGACCGTCGGAATGTCAAATAGTCGCAACACAAGTCTCAGAATGGCCATCTAGCCGATTCTGCCCGCGACTTTTGTCAGGACCGATTTGCATCGATTTCCTGCTTCGCTATCTTCAAGCGTTGACTCGTTCTAAAATCCCACTTGCTGTGGTGTTTTCTATTGCCCCT
>JAQGHT010000816.1 GCA_028291565.1 Planctomycetaceae bacterium
GCCCGTTCCATTTATCGACAAGACGGTCAATAACATGGCTGCGGAATACATGGTCAGCGACCAGAGATTTGCCGGCCGGCGCACAGATGTTTTGACCTATACGACCGATGTCTTAAATTCAGACGTCACCTTGGCCGGAAAAATCGGAGCAGAATTGTACGTCTCGACCAGTGGCACGGATTCGGATTGGGTGGTGAAATTGATTGATGTCTATCCTGACGATTTTCCCGATCTTAATCCCAACCCGACGGGCGTGAGAATGGGCGGGTATCAGCAATTGATTCGCGGTGATGTCTTTCGCGGCAAGTTCCGAAATAGCTTTGAAAAGCCCGAGCCATTCAAACCCAATGAACCGACGGCCGTGAAATTTGCAATTCCCGACATCAACCACACGTTCCGCCCCGGTCACCGGATCATGGTGCAGATTCAGAGCAGCTGGTTCCCGCTGGTTGACCGGAATCCTCAAACCTTCGTAAACATCCCCGCAGCCAAAGCCACAGATTTTCAAAAGGCGACGCAACGCGTGTATCATACCACGGAGTTGCCATCGCGATTGAATGTCTTACAGCTGGGAGAGTAAATCTCGGACAGCGGGGGTTATTCCTTGACCGGACCGGACAAGGGTGGAGTTTCGAAGAATTTGCCGTCGTCCACAAGGCGCGGATCGCCGGTTCGCTTCAATTCGTCGAGCAGTCGTCGTTCGAGATCGCCTCGTGTTTTCGCACGAGCGGGATCGGCGGCGAGGTTCTGCATTTGTTGCGGATCCGTTTTCAGGTCGTACAACTCCTCACGCGGCCGCTTGCCATAGGCACGCTCGAAATACGGTTTCCATTGGGGATCGTGGCGCATGCCAACGAGCCACGCCTTTGTCGGTCCAGCGTCGTCATCGGCAAAGGTGCAGCTCGTCTCCTCTGTTAATTCCTCGGTGCTGGGCGGGTTTTTGCCGTCCAATCGGTACGGGTCGCCCAGTGGCCAGCGATTTTCGCGGAAGTTGATAATGTAGAGGAAGTCCTGTGTGCGAATGGCCCGCTGGGGATAAGGCATGAAGTCGGCACGAGCATCGTGGACATGGCGTTCGCGGCCGATGAAAACCGCGGTGCGACGCGGATCCACCTGTCCCGACTTTTCTGACTTCAGCACGTCGACCAAGCTGTGTCCGGTCATGTTCGCGGGCACAGTGACGTTACCAAGCTCAAGAAATGTGGGCGCCAGATCTGTCAGGCTGACGAGATCGTCGACGACTCGTCCGCCTTTCGCCCCGCCCCAGCGCATGGCCAGCGAGACACTCGAGCCGAAGTCATACAAGTTGCATTTACCGTGCGGAAAGCCGGGTGGACCGTGATCGCCGCTGACGACGATCAGAGTGTTGTCGAGTTCACCCAAATCTTCCAATCGCTTGAGCAGCAGTCCCAGCACCACGTCAAATGCCTGGACCTCGCCCAGGTAGTCGGCCAGGTCTTGGCGCACTTCTGCGACATCCGGCAAAAAAGGCGGCAATTTTCCTTGTAGGTCGTCTGGATTGATGCCCCACAGGGCTCGCCCCGATCCTTTCACCCATTTGCGATGGACATTGGTTGGACCAAACCAGTAGCAGAAAGGCTGTTCCGGCTGACGTGCCGTGAGGAAGTTGCCGAAATTCGCCATGACTTCGTCGTACAGGGCCTGTTTGGCCGCTTCGACCGGACGACCCTCGGCGACCATTTTGGTCACGTTGGTCGAGAATTGATTGAACCGTTCACCCGCTTTTTCGTAGGCGTATTTTCCCGCCCCAAATGGTGCGTCGACGGGAGTACCAGGGCGCCAGACTTTGTAGGTTTCGCCAATATGATATCCGGCGTCTCGCAGCAGGAGCGGGAATACAGGTTGAGATCCATCCCATACCGCGCCGCGCAGGATTGCTCCACGGCCCGTTCTCCAGAAGTGCTGGCCGGACAGCAAAGCACTGCGACACGGCGTGCAACTGGGGGCAGAGACGAATGCGCGACGAAACAGGACTCCTTCGCGCGCGATGCGATCAAAATTCGGTGTTCGTGTGACGTCGTTGATTGTGCCGGGACCATCGAGCTTCGCGTAGGCGCCAGCGTAACGCCCCCAGTCGTCCGCGAACGCGAATAAGATGTTAGGTCGCTTTGCATCGGCTGCCGCCAGCGGAGACGTTACTTGAAATAGGCAAACCAGCATCAAAAGCCAGCAACGTTGTCTCATCAGTATTCTCCAATCGCGCGTTGTTTAACCCCGAGTCAGCGGCGAGGGCCGCGTGACTGGACACGATTGTCTCGAAAACGGGCGCCGGAATCCACGAGTCGCCCGATGACAACGATTTTCATTCGGCTTGGCAGAGAGAACCGGACTCGGAATCAGGACCTCGATCGACATTACCCTCGCCGTTGGCTCGGGGTTAAACAAACCGATTGGCTGACGTTTTCTTCGATTTTCTTCCGCCACCGGGTTTGCGTATTCGCGCGTTCGCCTGCGAAAACGAATCGGTCTGGCCTGCGGCAATTTCTTGAATTCCGCGCTTGATCGTATTGGGAGAAATTCGAAGCGCTTTGCTGACGAGAGTGATTCCGCCTCGCCCGAGTTTCAGTGCTTCTGTTGCGGCCCAAAGACGGCGTTGAAGCTCATTCAACGATCGACCCGATTGCCGATATCTCTCGTCGATTTCGCGAATCACATCTTGCCGGTTCATGAAATTTCAGAGTTTCAGATTACGTCGCTTTCGCGAAGCGATCGGACATCGCCAGGAGCTAAAACCTGGCTCCGCCGTATGCTTGGTTTAAGGAACACCTCACATTGTAAAATTGCGTTTGACTTTGGCGCAAACGTCACTGTCAAGCAGTGTATCGCCTGGGAACCAAAAGTCCAGATTTTGTGCTCTGCTTTAGCGACTTCAACTTGCGACTTTGGATAATTCGCTTCACAGCGAACCTAATCCTGACCACAGTCTCCATGACGATGTCGATCGCTGTGGCGTTAGTGTGAGTCTTTCATGTGGTGCTCGTCTGTGACTACTACGGGGTGTGCTTCGACGGACTCACTCAATGGTGTATCGAGCTCATCCTGGATGAATTTGCCGCTATTATCAGTGATCTGGCCAAACAGGTAATAAAGTCCAGGGATCACCAGTACGCCGATCACGGTGCCCAGAAGCATTCCGCCGACCGCGGTGGTGCCGATCGTGCGGTTTCCGATTGCGCCGGGACCGGTGGCACGGACCAACGGAATCAAACCCGCGATGAAGGCGAACGAAGTCATCAGAATTGGCCGGAACCGCAGTTTTCCACCTTCGATGGCCGCCTCCTTGAGACTGACGCCCTCATGATGCCGTTGTACTGCGAACTCGACGATCAAAATCGCGTTCTTACCCAGCAGGCCGACTAGCATGACCAGACCAATCTGGCAGTAGACGTCGTTGGCCAATCCCATCTGCTGCAGGCCCAGGAAAGACCCGAAGATCCCAACCGGCAACGACAGGATCACAGCCAGCGGCAGGATGAAACTCTCGTATTGCCCGACCAGAACCAGGTAGACGAAGATAACCACGATCAAGAAGATATAAATCGCCAGATTTCCCTTGTTCGCTTCGTCATATGCGAGCCCTTCCCAACCGAGGGAATATCCGCGAGGCAACGTCTCTTCCCCAACCTGCTTGATCGCCTCGATGGCTTCACCCGTGCTGTAGCCAGGAGCCGCATCACATTGAATGGCGGCGGAAGGATACAGATTGTAGCGATTGATCTCGTTCAAGCCCTGCTGTTTTTTGAGCGTCATGAACGCGGAATAGGGAACCATTTCCCCCTTGTCGTTCTTGACGAACATATTATCGAAATCGTCAGGATACCGCCGGAACTCGGGTTTGGCCTGAACGAAGACCTTGTAGAACTGGCCAAAGCGGATGAAGCCCTGCTCCCAGGTGCTGCCCACGACGATGGAGAGGTTGTCCATCGCTTTTGCGATCGAAACCCCCTTCTGCA
>JAQGHT010000855.1 GCA_028291565.1 Planctomycetaceae bacterium
GGCGTCTGGTCGGATTGATGACCAGGCAAGAGGAGTCCAGTCCCAGTGGCATGAATCATGCCATTCCCTCGCATTTTGTTAAGCTCCTGCTGGAATCGCGTCCAGGTCGAGACTCAGTTGTGGTCCACAAGGGATATCTGGGAGTGCAATTGAACAGCGAAGTAGGTGCTAAGCCCTTCCTGGTTGCCAAGGTTTTCGAAAATTCGCCGGCTGCGAAAGCGAGATTGAAAGAGAATGACGAGTTGATCAAGATCGATGGCGACGCGATCCGTGGCGCCGTTGATGTCATTCGAGCTGTCGGCAGGCACAAGGCGGGAGACACGATCACCGTGGCATTTTCCCGGGATGGGAAAGAAACATCAGCCGAAGTGACGTTATCGGAATTTCCTGAGCAGCCAGGACGCGTCCTCGGAGTGAACGTTGTGCAGCCTTCACAGATCGTGTTGTTCAATGGGGATAAAGGCGGAGATCTCATTCAGGTTCCGCTGAGCGCGATTGTTTCTCCCAATCCAACTGATCCCAATGCGGGGGGCAAAGCACAGGCACCCGTTCTCGATGTTGCGAAAGAACGAGCTGCGCTGCGTCTAGTCCCATGGAAAGAGTTGGCCACGTTACGAGTCGAACGCTCCGACCTGAATCTGAAATTGGATGAGCTGAAGAACCAGGTTGACGCACTGAAAACCGAAGTCTCAAAGTTGACGAAAGTGCTGGAGCAACTGGAGCAAAAGCTGAACCCATAATGCGGGATCAGGCTGTACCGTGGGCGATTTTCGGACGCCGATTTCCAGGTAGGCAAGAGGCTTCTAAATGTTGGACTTCGGGGCCAAAATCGGAACGAAGCGCCCCAATTTCAAATAAGATTTTCGATAAAAGGTCCCTCACGGCGCAGGCTGTGAGGGACCTTTTTCCGTAGTCAGCTTAGCGTTTCGGCCACTTCAAGTGCTTGTGCAGGAACTCATAGGTTCCGACGCCGTTGATCTTGTGCGGGCCGGTAAAGACTTCCATCTCCGTCTTATCGCCGATTCCCAATAGATCGTAATGCCGTTTGACCTTGGAAAACTCCCAGGCGACCCATTCATCTGGAGCCACTCCGTCAAAGTGGCCACGTTCCACCATGAAGGGACGTGGAGTCATCAGCGAGGATAACTCGGAATAGTTGGCCAGATGGCCCATGTTCCATTCAAAGATTTCATATTCCGGGGTGAAGACATAGCTCGTGGGATGTTCAGTCGTCGTGTTTTTGATGACCCATTCGTTGAAGTCCGCGGAGCAAATTGACAGGCAGTATTTCTCCAGCATGGGCGGAACTCGGACTGCCGTTTTGCCGCCGTAAGACAAACCGTAAAACGCCAGTCGGGTTGGGTCAACATTCGGCAGGGATGATAACCATTCCAAAGTTCGAGCGTGCTGCGGAATGATATAACTGAACAGCGAGCGTTTCATTGGATTTGACTTACGCTGGATCGTCCGAAATTCGTCCTTGCCTCGATAGGGATTCTGAGGCGAATAAGTGATAAACCCGCGATTTGCCAGCTCGTGTGCGAATCCGCTGTAGTAGTTGAAACCTTCGCCGGTGCGCGTGATGGTGTCCATCGGGACGCCCTCCAGGCCATGCTGGCAAACGACAACCGGTCGCTTTTCGCCAAGCTTCAGATCCTTCGGCAGCAGCAAAATGCCGGCTGCCACGACATCGGGGTAGACATCCAGGACGACCTCGTATCCCAAGTACCCCGGTTCATCCAGGACTTGTCGGGAGCGGGGATTGAGCGGCATTGTGGAATCGGGCAGCTTGCCGATCAATTCTTGATAGACGTGTTCTCGCATGTCCGGTGCCGTCTTGGCCCAGGTGTCGAGATTCTTGCGGTCGATCTGCGGCAATGTCCACAATTTGTCACGCACGATCGAACTTCGACGCAGTAATAACTGGGTGAAAGTATGCAGCTCTTCGAATTGCCGCTTCTGCCGAGTTTCAACACCCCAAGGAGCTTTGATCAACTGAGGAGCGCCCCCGTCAGCGACTTCTTTCGCCGGCCCGCCCAAGGCACCCAGCGCGGCAACCAGCGCGAGCGAACTTCCCGCTGGCTTGTCACCTTCACCGCTGGAAACCAGCTTGATCTTGTCCGCCGCTTTCAGTTTTTCGTAATGGGCTTTGGCAAGATCATATTCTTTTCGGACATGTCCCAGGACGGCCGTTGTGATCTTTCCCGGTGCGGCACCACCTCGGCGTCCGGGCTTCGCAGGATGCGGTCCGGCAACTTCTGGCACGGCGCAAGCCTCGATAATCAAGGCTCGTGGAGCAATCAGGCTGGCCACACCGGCATCGCCAAACTCACGCAACAGGTTCCAGACGTTGCGATAGATGGGCTCTTCCCAGACTCCTTCACGGGCCTGGAAGTAGCCGCCAATATAGGCCGCCTGAATCCGAGTATCGAGAGCCGCGCTATAGAAGGCGAGCAACCCACCTTCGCCAACTCCCGCAACACCGATTGGCAACGCTTTCTGCTCGTCTTTGTTCAACTTCTCGAATTGATCAACGGCGGCCAGGACTTTTTGAACTTCATATCCAATGATATGGCGGCCCATTTCGAAGGCCATGCGATAGAGGAACTCACGTTGTGCCTGATTCGTGTAAGCCACGAACGGGCTTCCCGAGAGTGTGTCCTCACGATTGATGATTGTCGGGACCAACACCTGATATCCCTGTTCGGCGAATCGACGCGGCAACTGGGCCTGGGGTTCGACTCCCGGTTGGAGACCGCAAAACGCTTCGGGTGTCCAATCGGCATCGGGTATGGCGACCACACGTCCGATGACAGCCCCATTGGGGACGAGCAGCAATCCCTCAGCGGTGACGTTTTCCAGCACTTGCCAGCGAACGGCATGAATCGTGTAAGTCGGGCCTTTTCCGACGAGCGAATGCTGCTGGACCGTGCTGATCATTTCCAGGCCGGCCGCCGGAATGCGGGCATCGACAGCCCCGATCGATTCCTTGAAATGCAAGCGGTTGGGTTCGACGCTTTTCACGTAGGCTTCGGGGCTGGAATAGTCGCGTTTCCAAAGTGCTTCGCGTTTGGCGATTCCTTCTTCGATCTCGCGCAGGCAGAACTTGTTGATGCCATTGATCATGAATTTGTCGAGAGGTTCGGCAATGGTCAGCGGCTGAGTTCCAGGCACTGGATCGGCAGCAAAGGCGGCCACAGACAGTCCGCCACAAAGAACTAAAGTCAGGCTCAGCAAAGAGCAGCGAAGCAGCATCATGCACAGAACTCCTTTCACAAGAGTCAATCAAAAGCGGCGTATCGATTCCCACGGATCAACAACGCTTGATGATTCTAGCGGCGGTATGCCGTGAAACACAACGAAACGCCATTTGGCGCGGGATCTGCCCTGAGATTCCTGGTAGAATGGGGATATGGCGCGCTGGAATGAAAACGAGTGTCACTGTTGGGCGATTTACGAATTGGAGCAGTTATGCAAACATTTGAAACAGTTGCCGAGGCGGGAACTGATCGCGTGCTGCATATTGACATTCCCGTGGCAGGCGCAGGGAGTCGCTACCATGTGATCGTCGTTTTAACTGAGGATTTGGTGGGTGAGGAACGTTCCACGTTCCCAGATCAATGGCCTGACCAATTCTTCGAAAAAACGGCCGGTGCCTGGCAAGGCGACTTTGAACGTCCAGAACACGACGACTTGGAAGTGCGCGAGGACTTCTAATCTTGTTTTTGCTTGATACAAATACTTGCATCCATTATTTGCGGCAAAAGAGCAGTGCCGTGTTAAGCCAATTTCAGGCACATTCCCCACGTGACTTGCGTTTGTGCTCAGTGGTTGTCGCCGAACTTTATTACGGTGCATACAAGGGGCAGTTTCAGTCGTTCAATCTCCAATTACTTTCAAATTTCTTGCCCTT
>JAQGHT010000857.1 GCA_028291565.1 Planctomycetaceae bacterium
CTTTCCCCCCTGCCAACTCGTCGAAAATAGCGTGGAACTGCTGCCGTTGTTCCTGCGTCGTCCATCGAGAGAACGCCTCCCGCAAGAGCCAATGTCCCTCTTCGATTAGAACCGCGCGCGAGGAAATTTGGCTAAGACTGCTGAAGTTGTCAACTCCCACTCGGCAATTCTCATCGCTGCCGCACATCAAGTTTGGATTCGCCGACGTTTTGCGATGTCTGCGATTCGCGTGCTCGAATTGCAAATCCGCAATGAAAAACGCACTTCTTCAGCTGCTCGCGGGCCGTGCGCACGACGAAGGCCGTGGACTTTTACTTCACCGCGTCGCGTCGGATGTCTACTCCGAATGCTTAGTATGGTGACAGCGAATTCAATTCACGGACTGTTCTTCATAAGGAGCCCGGCATGACTGTAAAAATCCATTTGTGCCCCCCAATTTCTAAGCCACAGCGGGTCGCGGAGGCAAAGACCTCAGTGCCGATGACCGCCTGGATATTCAGCTTTCCAATCTTGGTGGCTCAGACTACGGCACAAATCGAGAGCAGTGAAGCGCAACCGATGGGGCAGGTGCTTCATCGGTGCGAGCACGGATGTAGCCGGAGGATTGAAGGCTGGTCACGCGACGGACCAGGCCATTCGAGGCAACTTGAATGTTGATTTTAACCTTGTCTAATTCTGTCCAAATTGAAAAACGGGAAGACACAATGAATTACATGCTGCGGTCGCACGCTAGATCCGTTCTTTATCCGCCCATCGTCAAACAAACGCAGATCGTCGGCAATCTCTATCTCGAGAACATGATGGCACTTCATAAGTTCCCGTCAGATCGGGTTTCGGTCTTGGAGTTGCTCAATTCACAAGCCGCACTTTCCAGTGAGAACGCGCGGCTTTATGCTGCACTGGAGCAAGAGAAACTGGAGCGTCAGCGCGCGGAGGAAGAACTGCGTCAGAAGCAGTCCGAATTGGTCCATGTGACCCGCGTAACGACAATGGGTGAGTTGGCCGCCTCAATCGCCCACGAAGTCAATCAACCCCTCACCGGTGTCGTGATCAACGGCAACACGTGTCTGCGCTGGTTGTCTCGCGTCAAAAAAGAGTCCATCGAACTGAAGGAGGCCCACGACACGATCCAGAGGATCATTCGCGATGGTACCCGCGCCGGGGAAATCATCAGACGTATCCGGGCGCTCTTCAAGAAGGCGGAAAGCTCCAAAGAGCCATTGGATCTGAAAGAAACCATTCGGGAAGTCATTGTTCTCGCTCGAGGCGAAATGAACAAGCAGCACGTGGTGCTGCGGTTGGAATTGCCGTCCGACCTGCCACGCGTCGTCGGCGACCGGATCCAATTGCAGCAGGTTTTACTCAACCTGATATTGAACGCGATTGACGCGATGGCGACGGTGGAAGGCCGACCACGTGAACTCGTCATCCAGACTCAGAGCCGCGAAAAGGGGGAAGTGATGGTGACTGTGCGCGACACCGGCATCGGGATTCATCCCGAATGCATTGAGCACGTCTTTACTGCGTTCCACACCACGAAGCCCGGCGGACTCGGGATGGGATTGTCAATCAGCCGCTCCATTGTCGAGAATCATTCCGGGCGGCTCTGGCTGACGGTGCATGAAGGTCCAGGTGTCAGCTTCCACTTCACGCTTCCGATAGTCACTCGCGCCGACTTGTAGTCGCCTATAGCCGTTTAACTTTGGATCTTCCCGTGATTTGCCACAGCTTCAAAACTGTACTCGGTCGTTAAGGATCGGCGTATCAATAACTGTCGGAAGTTGCCTACGGCCTTTCACGTAATCGACGGGCAAGAGTGCCCATCCTACGGCACTTATTGCTGCGCAAATCCTAAGTAGTGCTTACGGTGTCGCGAAAAGCACTTCTTGAACGTGAAGTACAGGGTTAAAGCAGTGGCACGGTCCTGCTCCGCAAACCGAAAGGCCCAAAGTTAAACCGCTCTACTCCAGTTAGTCCGCGCCGCTTCGTGGATTCAGACGCGGATCGGCGATCGCGCCCGGTACCTTTCTGGGGAGTTAACTCGCATGAAGTACGCCACTTGAAAGAAAGAATTTGACACGCTGGAAACCTTTTTCTCGACCCATTCCGCACATTTTTGAGAGCAAAGTCGCAGCAAACGTATCGGCGACTAACGCCGATCCGTTCATGCAAAGTGGTTTTGCTCATTTAGTTAGTTGCGTGCTTTAATGCGCAGGCCGCGCGGCACAACGACATTTTCAACCAGACCGAATCCGCCCTGGATCAGGAGCGCGAGAATCGCGGCCGGCACTGCACCGAGAAGAATCAGTTTGTAATCCGCCAAACGGATTCCTGTCAGGATCGGCTGTCCGTAACCTCCCGCACCGATTAGCGCGCCGATTGTTGCGGTTCCCACATTGATCACCGCCGCCGTCTTGATCCCAGCGAGGATCGCGGACGCCGCAAGTGGAAGTTCAATTCTCAGCAGGCGAGCCGACGAGGATAAACCCAACACAATGGCACTTTCGCGAAGGCCTGCCGCAATTCCCGCTAAACCTGCATGGGTGTTACGCACGATCGGCAGAAGCCCGTATAAGAACAACGCAACAATCGCGGGCAGCGTGCCAATTCCGAGCGCAGGAATCATGAACACCAAGAGCGCTAGAGACGGGATCGTATTAATCGCTGAGACGAGCGTCAGGATCACTTGGCCGAGGCGAGGCCGGAGGAATGAAAGGACACCGAGGGGAATTGCAACGACAATGGACGCCGCCAACGATATGCCGACGAGTACCAGGTGCTCGCAGCTACGGGTAAAAAGTTGAGCCGCGAAGCCTTGCTCATGCGGATCGGTTTTCACTTGAAAGCGACTCATAAGAAACTTGGATGCGACGCGCGCCTCAGAGACCTTTTGCAACTTGCTCGATGCATTCATGGCGGTCATTGTCGACGCGTCAATCGCGGCTTCGAGACGCCCAATGGCTCGGATGAATTCTGGTGCGCGGTCCTGCAGATCGAGCCGGTAAAGGAATACGGCCTTGTACTCTGGAAAGACGTGCCTGTCGTCAGTCATTGTCAGTAAGTGATAGAACCCAATTTCAGCGTCGGTCGAGTTGAGATCCACGACGTCGATCGAGCCGGACGAAATCGCAGTGTATGCCAGATCGTGATCAAGGCCAGTTACACTCGTGGGCGATAAATCATAAGCCCGTTTGAGTGCAGGCCAGCCGTCCTTCCGACTCAGAAACTCATTGCTCAGACCAAAACGAAACTCGGGATGTTTTCGCAAGTCACTGATCGAATGCAGATTCCATCGACGGGCCAGGGTGTCCGGCACACCGAGCGCATATGTGTTATCGAAACCGAGCGTTTGCGTCATGCCGATGCCCTGCCTATACAACTCCGATTTGATGGCGGCCAAGTCCGCCGCCGTGCCCGGGATGAGTTCTTCCACAAGTGTTCCCGTATATTCCGGATACACGTCGATCTGGCCGCTACGAAGAGCTTCCCAAAGAACACGCGTGCCGCCCAGTTGGCTTTGGTGGACGGTAGCAACACCAGCTGTATTGCCCAATTGCGTGGCCAGTTCTCCGAGAATCACACTTTCGGTAAAGGCCTTGGAGCCGACTTGAACATCGTCAGCCGCCACGATTCTCGCCACTAATAACATGACGACGCAAACCACGATATTTGTTCGACAAAAAATCATAATTGGGCTCCGGAGAATAACATGGTCCGCTGCGCCTGCACGAATTGCTTAACGAAGTCATTCACAGGATTGCGTTGAATGTCGGCAATCGAACCGCTCTGCACAATCCGCCCGGCCCCCATCAGTACAATCTGATCGCCGAAGTACGCCGCCTCTGCCAAATCGTGCGTAACGAGGATGACCGTCTTTTGCAGTCGGCGAAAGATCTCCGCAAGGTCTTGCTGCAGCTCGGCCCTCACCATGGGATCGAGGGCGCCGAGCGGTTCATCGAGCAGCAGCACGTCCGCTTCGAGCATGAGAGCCCGCATCAACGAGACGCGTTGCCGTTGTCCGCCTGACATCTCTGAGGGGTACCGAGTGATTACCTCAGGCGATAGCCGCGTCAATTTCATCAAGTCCAAGATGCGCGATTCGACTTTGTCCCTGGCCCACCCGAGGTGCCCTGCCATGAGAGAAACATTGGCACGGCCGGTCATATGCGGGAAGAGGCCACCCTCCTGAATGACATAGCCAATACGCTTTCTAACGGCGCCAATACACTTATCGTCGAGTTGCTGGTCCCCGAAATAAATGGTCCCGGCGTCTGGTTTTGCCAATCCGGTCATCAACCGGAATAACGTCGATTTTCCACTTCCACTTGGCCCAATGAGTGCCGTCGTTTTACCGCGTGGCACTGTCAGGCTCACATTGTCGATCACAAGCTCGCCACTATAGAACTTTGAAACCGATTCAAATCGGTACATAGAATGGTTTGCCCTTCATTTGCTGCGTAGCGACGACGGCTCTTCTTGCTTCGACCTTGGCGGCCGACAGGGCACTATGTCTCGAACGCATTTGGTGAAATTTTCTTAGGTCCCCGGATCATGCAGTTGGCAGTGAGAGCCGTTTCATGAGCCTTGCCCAAGCCAGGGCGATGCGGGCCAGTTCGCCCGCACAACCGCGGCTACCAGAAGCACCGTCAGCCCGCTCACTTTTGCTCGTAGTCCGTCGAAGTCATTACTCTGCGAGACGAGATTGAATACACGCCGCCATGACGACCACCTTCTTCGGATTATTCGTTCTTCCATTTTGGCGGTGTCGTTTTTGTGTTCGTCGAATCCCGGCGCTTCTAATTCCCGACTTAGACTAGTTTGATCTCGACACCGATGTTACCTCGTGTCGCCTTGGAGTAAGGACACAATTTCTCCGCGGCATCGACCACCGCCTGGGCCACATCTCGCTCTATACCTGGCAAATAAACGTTAAGGCGGGCCTGCAGGAAATAGCCATCGACTCCTGCAGCCAAGTCCACCTCGGCGTCGATTGAAGTGTCGGGTGGTAGCGAGATCTTCATCCTGGCCGTTGCGATTTCCATCGCAGAGATGAAACAAGCCGACCAACCAACCGCGAACAGTTGCTCTGGATTAGTTCCACTACTGACCGTGCCTGGAAGTGAGAATTTGACATCCAAACGACCGTCTGAAGTGCGGGAACTGCCGCCGTCGCGGCCACCGGTCGTGTGGCACTTGGCGGTATAGACCACCTTTCCTTTTTGCTGAAGAGTTCTATTTTCTTGTGAAGTTGTCGTTGTACTCATCTGCCATCTCCTATCATTGGTTTGGTTGGTTGGATGAGGCGCGATCACTCCTCATCCGAGACACTCTTAGGGACATTCACTTCCTGGCGTCGACATGAGCGATCATTTCCCGACATGCTCGCTCACACTTCAAGCATTCGTCCGCACATGATTTCATTTGGCTCTCGTTCGCAGTTTTTTGACATTCCTTCGCACAGGCGGAACACGTGTCTGCACACGCGATGCAGATGCTTTTTGAAAACGGTCCACCCCTTGCCACAATCTGGGCTGCAGCAGAACAGACTGTTGCGCAATCTCTGCATGTCATCAAGGTGGTGAAGTGCTCTTTCTTACCGTCTTGCAACATCGTTGCGCAGTGGGACGAGCACATATCGCAAGCTCTTTGACAGTCCGAACAAGCCCGTGCACATGATTGCATCAGCACATTGTGGGCTGGGGGATCCGTCTTTTTGTCTTGTGATTGGCCCTGCTGGCAAGTAGCAGCGACACCAGTCAGGACAAAGGCCAAAACAAACATACTGAAACCACTCAAACATCGATTCTGCATTGAAAATGCACCTTTCATTAAGGTTGATATCCCATGACCAATTTCGAACATTTGCACTACCAATCGCGAGACACAAGTTCCAGAACAGAGGCAGATATCATGGAGTACTTTGTGGGCCACGAATGGACTGTATTTCGTGCGACATCGTCTTCTTCATTGAATCTGCGGCCTAGGGCTTCTAGCTACTATTTTACGTGCACACAGCGGGTTCATTACTTCTCATGGCGTGGCTTGCGGCCAATGTGCTCTGATTGCCTGCTCCAACAAACGACGATGCGGCTCTGCCTTCGGATGGATTATCCGGACCACAAGTCGGTTGCAGATGGGCCTCGACAAACCAGAGCCACTTGTCAATGCCGCGAGAGACTTCCGTGAAGAGATCAGCAGTATCCAGGTCGCCGATTTCATTCGCCCATCCAATGGCTTCTCGAGCCCGTTTGCCGAAAACCGCCAAAGCTGACGACAAAGCATCAACGTGGCCACTGCTGTCGACGACGTATTCTGGCATTGAACTTCGAGTCGCGACGACTCGGGCGGTTCCCTCTGCGACACCGCCGAGCTGGACGACCCGTTCGGCGATGTCGTCCACATAATCCTCAACGCTCTCATTGATTTCATCGAACAACTTGTGCAGAGCGATAAAATTCAGCCCCTTGACATTCCAGTGGGCTTGCTTCGTTTGGGTTTGCAAGTCCACGCAATCAGCCAGTCTTGAGTTTAAAAGCACAATTGCGTTAGCCCGGATTGACTCAGCGAGATCGTTCTTTGTCTGGTACATGTTTTCTTTCGTTGGTTTAGAGAATCACTTACTAAAAAGGGAACGGAAGCATGTCCCTTGCAAAATATCCACCTGAAGAATGACATTTACCGGTGTTGATTACCGGACGCGTGCGAGTGTAACGGCGTACCACGATCGATCATCTGTCCAGATGCCTTCAACCTCGAAGCCCGCGTCTTCGAGAAGGATGCGGATGGTCTCGTTTGTAAACTTGTGGCTGTTTTCCGTATGAATGTGTTCGCCTTTTGCGAACTGAAGTTCAAGGTGTGCTGCGGCAATGTGAACGCGTTGTTCGCGTGTGCTCTGAAGGTGCATCTCGATGCGTGACCGCATCGGATTCCAGAAAGCGCGATGACGGAAACTCGCAAGATCAAAATCACCGTCAAGCTCTCGATTGAGGCGATGTAGGATGTTGAGATTGAACTCTGCCGTGACCCCTTCCCTATCATCATAGGCCGCCACTAGAGTCGGCTCATCTTTCACCATGTCTGTTCCCAGCAACAGCGCATCACCGGCTTGGAGTTGCCCCCGCAGATTGCGAAGAATCGTTCGTGCTTCTCGAGGGGAGAAGTTTCCGATGCTCGAACCGATGTACACGCCCAGTGTTGCACCGCGGAAGGATTCGAGCTGGGGAGGTTGCACCACATAATTGGCAACCATCGGCTCAACATTTACCTCAGGCAACGAGGATGCGATCGTCTCATATGCGACGTGAAGGGCATCGGACGACACGTCCACCGGTACGTAATGCACTTCGCTCCGCAATCTCACGGCAGCATCGAGCAGGATGGTGGTCTTCGAGGCAGTGCCCGCCCCCAACTCCACAAGTCGGACCGGTTCTGATTTATCAGGGCATGCGGCAGCGATGATGGCATCGCACCAATTCGACAGGATGCAGCGTTCGGTACGCGTGGGGTAATACTCCGGTTGTTCTGTGATGCGTTC
>JAQGHT010000882.1 GCA_028291565.1 Planctomycetaceae bacterium
GACGGGCCAGTTGTTGTCCCGCTTGGAAACCAAGGGGCTCAAAATCGTTGGCATGAAGATGCTGCAGGTGACGCCGGAGCTATCGCGGCAACATTACGCCGAGCACGTCAGCAAGCCGTTTTATCCTCTGCTGGAAGAGTTCATTACGTCCGGACCAGTCGTCGCTGTCGTCGCTGAGGGCCCCAAGGCAATCTCAGTCGTTCGCACAATGATGGGGCCGACAAACGGCGCCGAAGCAGCTCCTGGAACCATTCGCGGAGACTTTGGAGTCAGCCGCCAAATGAATCTGATGCACGGCAGCGACGGTCCAGAAGCTGCGGCAAAAGAAATCGCAGTTTATTTCAAGCCGGAAGAATTGCTCGATTACTCGATTTCGCTCGCCCCCTGGGTCTGCGCGAAAGACGAAGTCTAATCTGTAGCCGGATCTGATCGAAATTCGAAGTCACAGCGTTTGTCGTTCCGGCGAGCTCTGTGACTTCTCTTTTTTTCGCTGGTTCCGGGTGGTTCCGGACATGTATTACGCCTAAATACTCTGCGAGAAGTCGTTCCTGTTGATCAACTCATTCACTTTTTCCAGACTCTCAGCAACTTCATAGCGGCTGCAGGCTTTACTGCGGAACTCGCTCCAAAAATCTCAAAGCTGGAACAAAGTCCAGAATCAAAATTCCTCCGGCATCATTTGACATTCGGTGATGTCGCTGTAGGATAGGTCTCAGTTAACGACTCAGGTGTCTCGAGCGGCCTGTCGCCGCCGGGAAGAATAGGGAAGACGGTGTAATTCCGTCGCGGTCCCGCCGCTGTAACCGGGGACGAAGACTCCATTCACCACTGCTGGCAAATTGCTTGCGGGAAGGGGGAGTCTGAGGTTGATCCGGAAGCCAGAAGACCTGCCTGCTGTCGGCCGTAGCCAATGGTTCTTTCGGGAATAAAGACCAGGCAAGTCGTGACGGGCCGCGCAATTGATTGCGCATGCTGGCCTCTCCCTCTTGTTCAACCTGTCACTCAACGGCTGCCCTGATGGCGGTACGCGCGGTGAAGCGTTGCCTGTTTTTTCTCGTTGGATCTTGGCGCGGCAATTTTTTCGCCCTGGACACCGAGGAAACTGTCATGGCAATGGGAAGTTCTTTGTTGGTGCGTTGCACCGACCGTCCGTCTGCTCGTCGTCGAATCCGAAACGGATTCACCCTGATTGAACTGCTGGTTGTAATCGCGATCATCGCCGTCTTGATCAGCTTGCTCTTGCCCGCCGTGCAACAAGCGCGCGAAGCCGCGCGCAGTTCGCAATGCAAGAACAATATCAAGCAACTGCTGCTCGCACTGCATCTCTATGCGGACACGCGTAACGGAATGCTGATGCCAGTCAGCGTTTACAACAGCACAATCGCTCCGGGAACTCCAGGCGGTGAAGCCCGATACTGGTTTGGCGAGGTTTCAGCAGCCGGCATTCTGGATTTCAACAAGGGCTATCTCAACCCGTACATGGAAAACCAGAAACAGTCCTATCAGTGTCCTGATTTCGGCGCCGCGCAAGTCTCTCAACTTAGATACAACACGATGACGACCGGATATGGATACAATTATAAGTACCTCGGCCCGGGTATGGCGATTGACTATCCCCCGCCGTCGTACTCACCAACCCTTTCAACCACCCAACGTGTCTGTTACCGATTTGCGGATGTGGCCCAGTTGACGCAGACCATTGTTTTTGCGGACAGTGCTCAAGCCTCCTGCAACAACTGGCCTGCCTGTACGGACGTGTCATTTCGCGAGAATTTCTATCTGGACGGCCCAGGTGCTGCGTATCCAAATGTTCATTTCCGCCACAATTTCGTAGCGAACGTGGGATTCCTGGATGGACATGTCGAATCCAAGTCGCGGGACTGGTCTGACCCTCCGGGTGTTTCTCAGCCGCAGCGTGACTTCATGTACAACAAGCAACTTGGTCAAATCGGCACGGATGACTCGCTGTTCGACCGAAATTAGAGCGTGTTGTGTTTGCAGGGGAGGAAATGAGATCGTTCGCATCGTGCAAAACGTCTCATTTCTGCCCTGTGTGAAGCAGGAGTTTGAGTCTTCAACCCGCTCGATGCTGACTCCTCAGACCCAAGCGTTTGACAAACGCTGGAACAACCCGCGTCACTCAATAATTGGAGCCTCAGTCGCTCATGCGTAATAGTTTCATCGTGATTCCCGCATTACTTGCATTAGGGTTCGGTGGTTGGACTGTGCTGCGAACATTCCACTCGACGCCGAATGAAATTGTCGTCGGCGAAGAACCGGAAGAGATCACCTATTTGTGCCTCGAAACCGGTAAAGTCAGCGAAGGTGCCTGGCAACCGACACCCGCCTTGAATCCAGCCACAGGCAAGAAAACGCTGGTTCAAGGATTGTACTGTGCGAAATGCAACAAGTGGTATCGAGCTCCGCCGCCGGAAATGGTCGAACGCTCGCCACGAGGTCCGTCCTGCCCGGTAACCGGAGACCCTCTGTCCGTGGAAGGGCCGTTGTCTGCTCCGGGGGCGATATAATGGCACAGACAATCTGGCAAGAGATTGGGCAGGACACTTTTTGCGGAACTCTCGCCACAGAGGCATGCGCATTGGTAACTACAAGGTAAGATCATGTTGACCAAATCTTCCGTATTCTTCTTCCTGCTGACCCTGCTGGCCGCTGATCCAGACACTCCCAATGCGCGCCAGGACGCCGATCCTTTTGTGGATAAAGTGGTGGAGTTTAAGGTGGGCCAGGCTGGTGGATTCAATGCCGACAAACTTCCCGAGATCGTACTCGGTCGCCCCCACGGCGGCGGAGAGTTTCTGGGGGGCAGTCACGTTTTTTCGCTCGGTCGGGAAGGCAGTATCACTTTAGAATTCGTCGATAACGAAGTCGTTGATGGCGAAGGGATCGATTTGCTGATTTTTGAGAATTCGATCCGCCCGATGCCCGGTACCAACGCCAATCCAGGATATGATCTGGCGAAAGTCGAAGTGAGTGAAGACGGAATCCATTGGAAGACGTTTGCATTTGACACGGCCAGTCGCAAGGGCTGTGCGGGGCATTTGCCTGTCTTCAGTAACCCGGATACCGAAGAAGGTCGCGACATCAGTCCCACCGATCCCGCGAAGGCTGGAGGGGAAGGATTTGATTTGGCAGAACTGGGATTCAAGGTCGTCCGATTTGTCCGAATTACGGACCTGGGTCTCAGCACACTCGGCGGAAAAACCACCATGGGTTTCGACCTGGATGCAGTGGCAGCCGTGCATTCCCGAGCCCGGGTTGCTACAAAGTAGGCTGAGTCTCCGCAGAGGTTGGAACGGGACTTTTTGAAGTTGGGATCACCGTTCAATTGAGATCGCGATAAGAATACTCTTCCGTCAGCAGGGGCTGGTCACAGGACAATCCCTGTCAATTTCTGGAATGAGACATTTTCCATCGCGCGAAGTATAAGACTGTCAATTAGAAGATTCACGAGGATTTGAGATGAAGCAATCACGGAATTGGCTGGTCCTGGGGCTCATGGCATTCGGCGTGGCCATGCGGGTACTGCCATATGTCCTCGAGCGTTACGGTCTGGTTTCGCTGACCGAACTGTCGACCTATACCTGGAACGTTTCGCCTGTTCCCGCAATGTGCCTGCTGGGAGGCGCCTATTTCACGTCTGCCTGGCTGGGGTTTGGGCTGGGATTCGCCGCGTTTCTTTTCAGTGACGTGTTGATCGGCCTGGTCAGCGGACAGCCGCGATTCATGTTCTACTCGAGTTTGCCATTCGTCTATGCCGGCTTCATCTTGTTTGGGCTCATCGGTTTGACCCTGCGAGGCGATAAAACGCCTGGCAGGATTATCGTCACCGCGTTTTTAAGCGAGTTGGCTTTCTTCCTGCTAACGAATTTTGGGGAATGGGCTGTGGGCAACAATCAATATCCTGAAACGTTCTTCGGGCTGTTGCAATGTTATGCCGCTGCGATTCCATTCTGGAGAAATTCGCTCCTGGGCATGTGCATTTATGCGCCAATCCTGTTCGGTCTGTTCGCGCTCCTGGAACATCGGACGACGACGGGCGGACTTCCGGAACGTGAACTGGAATTGGTTCGAGTTCGCCGCTGACTAACGGTTGACTATCGGGCAGGCTTGAAGACTTTATGACGCCACTTGCGACCACCTGTCGCAGGTGGCGTTTGGCGTTTGTTGATGAGTTTCCCCCATGCAGCGCATCGTTTCCTTACTTTCCAGTGCAACCGAAATCGCGTGCGCGCTGGGTGTCGAATCGTGGCTGGTTGGCCGGTCACATGAATGCGATTTCCCCGCCTCAATTCGAAACTTGCCGCAGTGCTCGCGACCTCTGATCAATATCGTCGGGAACAGTCGCGAAATTGATACGCGCGTTAAGGCATCCGCGCGTCAAGGACTTTCACTTTATGATGTTGACGGTGAAATGTTGCGGAGTCTGCGTCCTGATGTCATTCTCACTCAGACGCAATGTGAAGTTTGCGCAGTCAGTTTGAAAGACGTCGAAGCGGCGCTGTGCGACATGCTCAACTGTCAGGCCCAGATCGTCTCATTGCAACCCAATTCGTTGTCGGATTTCTTTCGTGATATTCGGCTGGTGGCGACTGCGCTGCAGATACCCGAGCGTGGCGAAACTTTGGTGGGTCAGTTGCAGGGGCGATTTCAAGCGATTCAAGAACGAGTGAAATCGTGTCTGACAAAGCCGACGGTGGCGTGCCTGGAATGGCTTGACCCCTTGATGGCCGCGGGCAACTGGGTTCCAGAACTGGTCGAAATTGCCGGCGGAGTCAACCTGTTCGGAACTGCGGGCGAACATTCTCCCTGGATGGATTGGGACGAATTGATCGAGGCCGATCCCGAGATCATTATCGCACTTCCTTGCGGGTGGGACATTGAGAAGGCGACGCTTGAGCTTAATTCGATCACGCAACATCCGGCCTGGAAATCGTTGCGTGCTGTCCAGTCGAATTCGGTATTTGTGACGGACGGCAATCAGTACTTCAACCGTCCTGGACCGCGTCTAGTTGAATCCGCCGAGATCCTCGCGGAGATTTTTCATCCCGAAGTTTACTCGTCGCAGCACACTTCAACGGGATGGCAGCGCTATCGATCGGCTTGACACGTCAGCCTGATTCGCGACAAAATCGCGTCGATAGAAGGTACTGAGTCAGCACTGAGTCATTGTCACTCAGTATTAATCATGAGGGGCATCTTGCTAAGATGCAGCCATTCCCCTTGATTCGGAAACGGCGGGATGATCAGATCGACAGAACTCGTACAGCTCAGAGCTGTCGTAACGATCTCGATTGCACCCGTGCAACGTATGACGCGAAGACGATTTCGCGCGGACATTTTTGAAAAGGAAATGACATGAGTGGACCGATCGTAAGAACGGGAACGAATCCCAAATTCTGGGAAGGCTGGGACAAAGCATTCGGCAGCAAAACAGGAGTGAACAAAGGCGGCAGCAAAAAACCGGCCGCGCCGAAAGTCGCCGAAGCCACTGCCACTGCCAAAAAAACCGCCAAGAAAGCTCCTGCAAAGAAGACCGCCAAGAAAAAAGCCTGATTCGAATCGGCTCAAACTTGAAGCGTTAGAAGTTATCATTGACAGCAAGAATCAAGGCTCCGGAACATCTCCGGAGCCTTTTTTCGTTCGACAACATTCACACCCGCAGTTCTTGTATGCAATGTCAAGAACGTGCTTGAGCTCCAGCGATGATTGTCGGTACTACCAACCTTAAGCCAGAATCGGGTGTATGACCTCTCCGAAGACATCCGTCAATCGCATGTCTCTTCCGCTGAAGCGATAGGTCAGACGCTTGTGATCCATGCCCATCAGGTGCAACATGGTTGCGTGCAGGTCGTGGACTTCCACTTTGTTCTCGACCGTGCGGTAGCCGTATTCGTCGGTGGCGCCGTGAATTGTGCCGCCCTTAATTCCGCCGCCACACATCCACATCGTATAGCCGAACGGATTATGATCCCGGCCGGCACCCTGGGCCATTGGAGTTCGGCCGAACTCACCGCCCCAGATCAAGAGCGTCGAGTCGAGCATTCCGCGCGACTTCAGATCTTTGATCAGTCCCGCAATGGGCTTGTCGACGGCTTTGGCGTTTTTCTCGTGGCCGGCCTTCAGACTCGCGTGCTGATCCCAGCGGTCAAAGCCCAGGTTGGGACACAACAATTCGATGAAGCGTACACCGCGCTCGACGAGTCGCCGGGCGACCAGACATTGCTGCCCGAATAATGCGGTTTCCGGCTCGTTGACCCCGTATAAGTCCTGTGTTGCCGGGGTCTCGGTTTTCATGTCCATCAGATCCGGAACCGCTGCCTGCATTCGAAAGGCGAGTTCGTAATTGGCGATCGCCGATTCGATCTTGTCCTCGGGCCCCATTCGCCGCAGTAAACCGCCGTCTAACTGCTTCAGCAGCTTCAGCTTTCCTTGCTGGAGTTCAGGTGTGGCCTCAAGACGCGTCAGATCGGCGACTGGACTGTCTCCCTTCTGAAACATCGAACCCTGATAGGTAGCGGGTAAAAAACCACTGGCGAAGCAGTCCATGCCACCAGGGGGGATCATGCCGCTGTTGAGCACAATGAAGCCGGGCAGATTCTGACATTCACTGCCCAGGCCGTAATTCACCCAGGCGCCCATACTGGGACGTCCTTGTTGGCCATGTCCGGAATGAATGAAGTAATTCGCGTTAGTATGTTCCGAGAAATTCGACACCATCGACCGGATAATCGCCAGATCGTCAACACACGTGGCAATATTGGGAAACAGTTCGCTGACGGGAATTCCACTTTGTCCATATTGCTGGAATTTCCAGGGCGAACCCAGCACATTGCCGATGTTGTTGAACTGCGTCGGTTCGACTTTTGCTTTAATGGGTTGACCATTTTCCTTGGTCAAACGCGGCTTGGGGTCGAATGTGTCCATCTGGGATGGGCCGCCATCCATGAACAGGAAAATGACGCTCTTCGCTTTCGCTGGAAAATGGGACGGCTTCGGAGCGAAGGGATTTTGTCCGTGAGCGGGCAGCGCTGGTTCCAGGCCATAGGCCCGATCCTGAGTCAATGCCGCCAAGGCTAACGCCCCGAATCCATTGGCGCATTGTGCCAGCATGTCACGGCGCGTCAGGGGTTTCTGATGATATCGTCCGCAATGCATGGGGTCATCCACTCACTTTACAAACACGAATTCTTTGTAGTTGAACAGCACATGGGCAAAGTCGGTCCAGGCCCGGGCGGCCTGACCCGGGGGATAAAGCTTGCCTTGTGCTTCGATGAATTCAATCCCTTCCGCCAATTCGTCATCAGCAGGCGCGCGTGCAAACGCGGCGATGTACATTTCCCGAATCCGATCGGCGGTCGGTCGATCACTCTCGGAAGTCAGACGCTTCGCCCAGAATTCGGCTTGTTGCACAACAAACTGATTGTTCATCAGACATAATGCTTGTGCCGGAACATTGGA
>JAQGHT010000903.1 GCA_028291565.1 Planctomycetaceae bacterium
GACGGGCATGGCAGCCCTCAATGGAGGTGCAGAGCTGAAACTGCCGGCCGACGTACCCACCAAGCCAGCATTAATAGGATTCAGTCTGATCGCATCGAAAACCGGCTACGATTTCAAACTCATCATCCCCAAGGACGTCATCCCCGCCTTCGAAAAAGGCTTCGCGGAATTGCCCAGTCTGGAGTAGCTGGAGATTGTTCCAGCAAGTTGGCTTGGCCGGTTGTGCTGCGAAGCCATCGAAGGACGATGCCAGCGGGCAGCTTGCGGAAGAAAAGCAGACGCAGCACTTTGTTTGATGATTCAAAGTGCTATCGTTGGATCACCGGTACACCTGCCGCGATAATCAAACCTCACGCAGCCCGGCGCGAACTTCATCTGAGGTGACGGTATATTGTCCGAACATTTCCAAGAGCAGAATCGCGCCGTTGGTTTGACTCAAGGTGGGTTGCGTCTCGCGAGATTCCATGCCAGTCGTACAATCCCGTACGAGAATCACTTCGTAACCGCGACGGCTCATTTCGAGCGTCCCATAATCACGCGCGAGGATGCGGGCATTTGTGTTAAAACCGGCAAATAACAGGAACAGGACTCCGGATCGCTGACACAATTGATGCAGCTCTTCACCCGTCGCCACGACAGGTTCATTTCCGACAGGCCGGATTCTGGGATGGATCTTTAAGTCGGCCCGTAATTGAGCCAGTTCCGCTGCACGTGGTTCGGACGGCCTGCTGTAGGCCTGAAACTGACCGGACTTGCTACGAAACGCAGAAGGAGGCCACACGTCAGGCTGCGCTGCCGCTGGCAGTGACTTGCCTGCATTGACCCAATTCGGATGCGGTGTCGCCTGCGGTGGCGATGGTGCATGAACAATTGTCATGCCCGAGTCCCGGCAAGTACTCAAAAACGGTACCAGCTTTTCGTCGATGACCGCTTCGGCACGTGCCGCGGTGTCTTTGAGATAGTGCCGGTCCCAGACATCAACCAAAACGAGCGCCACCTGGTTGAGCGGAATAGTCCAGTCCAGAGACGCGTGCTTTGTATTCGTCTCGATCCATTCCACTCCTGGATCAACGTGCCAGCGATGATAGCGCGGCCGCACATGGAGTTTTGAAGTCGATCGTGCTGGAGACTTCTCAAGCGTTTGGCCGCTCAATATCGATTGCGAGTCCAATGCGAGAACCGCACCCGCTGCTGCGGCCGTCGAGAGGAAGCGCCGGCGACTGGGAGAATCCAAATCACCTGCATGCGTTTGATCGTTCATGTTTCACCTTTTTCCAAACGAAATGCGAACATCGCCAGTATTGACGCAAAAGAATGACGGCGCATCATTCCACCAGAACTGCTTATTATTATCTATGTGAAAGTGTGCTTCAATATCTTACGGTTTATGGGGAAGAATCGGAGACGCTGCTCTTTGTTTGATGAAATAGGAGTCGCTCTTCGCACTTTTTCATCATGTTGATACGTGTTCTTATGTCCTTACTTCGCCCCAACTTTTTGGCAAATGGGAATTGACAGTCGACGACATCTGCAGCAGAATGGATCATGCTCCGCCGTATGTGTACGCGGAAGACAATTGTTCTTGGTGTTTGAATTCCGGCCATGCGTTAGCCGTTAAGACGCATTTTGTGGGATCGAAAGTTGTTGTCGGGGAATGCGATTCACTTCGCCACGCGTTGCGAGAATTAAGACGACGCGTGGATAGACTGAAACCTCCCTATCATCTCAAGCGAGAAGGCTTTTATCTGAAGCCTTCTGAGAAGCGGCGACGTAAGCGATACCATGCGAAACTCATGAGACGCCATGTCGCTCGATTGCTAAAGTTGGAGCTTGATCAAAGTCCCTTTTGATCAGAGTGCTTGGAGAAAAAAGGCTCCCTGAAGACCGCGTGACTTCAAAAGCAGGACCGTCGCCTCCCCAGTTACTTCTGTGTGGAGCGATGTTGCAGTTTATCGTCGAGCCACGCAAAAGCTTCGTCCTGCATGGCGATGGTCCAATGGTGTGGTTCATCGTAGAAGCGGCCGAGGAATTGATCGCGACTACCGGCCGATTCATACAGTTCGGCGATGCGCTGTACGGACGACTGCATTCCCGCGAGCGGAAACAGTCGGTCCTGGGAACATTGCTGCACGAACAATGCTCGTGGCGCGGTGAGCGACACGAGTTCCGGGAAATCCATCAACCTGTGCAGTCCCGGCAGGAAGTGAATCCACGAGTGCGTATCGACGTGCGACTTCAACATCGGCCGCATCGACGACATGAACCCCACGACGCACGCGGCCTTGATTCGTTCGTCGTTGGCCGCCAGATACGCCGACCGATAGCCTCCCATGGAAATGCCGACGCAGCCAATCCGCGCCGCAGCCACCTCCGGCCGCGTCGTCAGATACTCGACGACTCGGCGGTCATCGAAGTTGACGACTCCGGGCCACGTCGCTCCGGCCAGCACCAGGCTCTTGGCGATCGTGGATTCCTTCGCCCGGCACTTTTGATTGAGTTGCTGGACGTCGTCGAGCGAATACTTCGACCGATCCCAGCCGAATTTCAAATCCTCGTCGAGCAACACACGTCGTTCGCCAAACATAAAGGCGTCGATTGTGATTACGACATAGCCCCGCTTGACAAGAGCCGTCGCAGTCGGCCGCCCAGCGTAGTTTTGCTGGTGATACTTGGTCATTGCCGGGTGATTGGTCCCCAAGTCAATGACCTTTTCCTTCCCGAACAGAAACATCCCCCCGTGTGAATGCAGGTCGACGATTGCGGGAGCGGGGTTCTTCAATCCTTTGGGAATCAGCACATAAGCCGGAATTCGAAACCAGGGTGTCGTCGAGATCAGCACGCGTTCGCGCCAGTAGTCGCCACAGTCCACACGCTCGACGACTTCCGGCCGAAAGTCCACACGATCCGGTTCATAGCTCAAGACTTCGCGCAATTTCTCGCGCGCGGCCGTTCGAAAAGCAGCGTTGAATTCGACCTTCTGGCCGATCGGAAATAGCGACGGTCGACACGTCGCTGCGATCTGTTCCACGAAGGAGAAATTCGTCCCCAGATCGGCCGACGACGGAAGTAATTCGCGAGCGGGGTCGGCGAACACTTGCGAAGAACCCTCTCCCACAGCAAGTCCGGTCGCACCGAGAAATGGAAGCCATCCGAGACTCGCGAGAAACTCACGACGATCAGCGGGATTGTCTGTCATGACGAACCTGGCGGCTTTCTACAAAATGGGTTATGCACGGGTAGGCATGTGATGTTAAAATAGAAGGGACTCAGACTGGGAGCAATTTCAATCTGAACCCAAATAGCAAATGCCAGCCAAAAGAATTGTCGTCCCGCCAGCGCCTTGAAAAAAATCCCGCCGATTGACCCCCAGGTTGGGGATCGTCCCAACTGCCGCTGAACTCGCCCGGAAAGCCAATCCATGCGCATTCTGATTGTCACGATTCTCATGTTGAACGCAAGCGCTTACCGAGCACTGGCCGCGGAGCCAGCCGGCAAACCGCTCACGTTGGACGAAGTCCGTAAGGCAGGTCGCGCGAAATCTCTGTTCTTGAAAGAGGCTGAGAAAAAGATCGAGCCCACGCCGGCCATTCCCGCCGCCAATCTGGATCACTTTCAGAAATCCATTGCGCCGGTCCTCGCCCAGAAATGTGTCGCGTGTCATGGGCCCAACTCGACCATGGCGAATCTGCGGATCGACCGTTTGAATCCTGATTTGCTGGCCGGACCCGATGTCGACCGCTGGCGTGGGATTTACAAGGTCCTCAGCAATTCCGAAATGCCGCCGGAAGACGCGGTCGAATATCGGTTGGCCGATGCCGATCGCCAGAATGTTGTCGAATGGCTCAGCGAGGAAATGAGCAAGGCGTCCATTGCTCGCCGCAACCGTTCGGAGCATTCCTCGTTTCGCCGGATGACGAAATACGAATACAACTATGCCCTGCAAGATCTCCTCGGGTTACCGTATCCGATCGCGAACAGCTTGCCACCCGAGACTGCATCCGAGGACGGGTTCAAAAACAGTTCTGACCTGCTGCAGATGTCGACCATGCAGTTCGAAGCCTATCGCGAGCTGGGGCTGAAAGCGTTCCAGCGAGTCACCGTCAGCGGCGAACGTCCCACGCCTGTCACTTACATCATTTCGATGCAGGAAGTGATGACCAACCTGAAGGTCGACAAAAATCAGCGGTTCAACGTGACTGGCGAAACTGACAGCAACCACCGGAACCGGTCGCATCTGTTCAATAGAACAACGGGCGAAGGAATCCTGTTCAGCGAAGGGAACGCGGTTCCCAAGCCAGGCGAGGTTGCCGGCCACACCCCGGACGTTTCACCGGTGGTCGTCGTTCTGCCGCGATCGAACGAGTTGAAATTGAATCTCGACCGTTTTCTGCCTGATGAGGGCATGCTACGAGTGCGGATTCGCGCGGGGCGGACAACGAATCAGCCCAACGAGTATGCCAGTCTGCGACTGATTTTCAGTGCCCATACCAGCAACAACGCAAACTTCTCGCAAGTTGTCAGCCAGCGGGATCTGCCCGTTACGGCATCGGCCGACAAACCGGAATTCATCGAGTTCGACATTCCGCTCAGCGAAATCCAGCGCAACCCGTTTCGGAAACTGGAAACCACTTTTCCCCGGCGGGATGAATTCCTGCACATCCGAAATGAGTCCAACGCCCCTGGCGGAAAGGACCCGTTGCGGGTGGTGATTGATTACATCGAAGTCAGCGCACCGCACTTCGATCAATGGCCGCCGCAAAGCCATCTCAATATCTTCTTCAAGAGTGAGAACAAGAGCAATGAGCAGGTTTATGGCCAGGAGGTGCTCACTCGTTTCCTGGAGCGAGCCTGGCGACGTCCCGTCGCTGCTGATGAAGTTGGTCCTTATATGGACTTGTTCGCCAAATATCGTCCAGACTTTGACACGTTTGAAGGGGCGATGCTGGAAGTGTTGGCCACCGCCCTGGCTGCCCCGGAGTTCCTCTACCTGACTCAGAGGTCCTCCGCCGAGAATGCCGGGAACGACAAGACCGGGAAACCAGAAACGATCAGTGACCTGGAACTGGCGAGTCGGCTTTCGTTCTTTCTCTGGTCGAGCCTGCCTGACCAGGAACTATTAGAACTCGCCCGGAAAGGGACGCTTAAGAATCCAGCTGTACTGAACTCGCAAGTCGATCGAATGCTGGCCGACCCTCGTGCCGAGCGATTTGGTCAACATTTCGCGGAACAATGGCTCGGCCTGGACGGCATGGGAAGCGTGACGCATATCAATAAGGATGACCCGCTGGGAGAAGCGATGAGGCAAGAGCCGATCGCATTTTTCAGAGAAGTGTTATACAGCAACAGCAGCGTCATGGACTTCCTGCATTCCGATTACGCGGTAGTCAACGAGCGGTTGGCCCAGCATTATGGAATCCCAGGCGTTTTCGGCCCCCATTTTCGCAAGGTGCCCATCATGACAGAAACGCACCGCGGCGGGATTTTGACAGCCGCCGGAATGTTGTCGATGAATTCCGACGGCACCGATTCTCACCCTTTGAAACGTGGAGTTTGGCTGCTGGAGCGGATTCTTCAGGACCCGCCACCACCGCCGCCCGCCAATGTTCCGAAAGTCGATCTGACGGATCCTCGGATTTTGCAGATGACGCTCAAGGAGCGTATCGCCGATCATCGCAGCAAGGCGGCCTGCATTTCATGCCATTCACGAATCGATCCCTGGGGCATCGCTTTCGAGAACTATGACGCCCTGGGGGCCTGGCGGACCAACATCAAGAACAAGCCGGTGGATGCCACTTCGGTCCTGTTCAACAAGCAGGAACTGGCGGGAGTGGACGGTCTCAAGCGGTACCTGTTGGCCGACCGGCAGGACCAATTTGCCAAAGCCATGGTTCACAAAATGTCGGCTTATGCACTAGGTCGGCCCCTGACTTTTGCCGATCATAGGGATGTTGAAAGCCTGACCGTCCAGTTCAGAAAACAGGGAGATCTTCTTGCAGATCTGATACACTTGGTGGTGAACAGTAAATTGTTTCGTTCGAAATAAGGGTGAGCGAAATAGGACCAATGGGACTCATGGGACCTATAGGACGCATAAGATTCATAGGTCCTATTGGTCCCATAAGTCCCATTCAATCGCGTTAAGGAAATCGTCCGACAATACGGCCAGAAAGCAATAATGAACAACAAACCCGTGACCATAGATCGTCGAGATTTCCTGCGTGGTGCTGGCGTCGCGTTGGCGTTGCCGTGGCTCGAATCGCTGGTTCTTGCGAAAAGTTCAGCTCCAAGTGTCACGCCGAAGCGATTCCTGAGCGTCTATCATCCGGATGGCGTCGGTCTGCCACTCAAGTCGGACCCGGCGTGGAACGATTGGTGTTGGTTCCCCCGCGGTGGCGAGAAGGATTTCCAACTGACGAAGGTCCTCGACGTGCTCGAGCCGTTGCGCAGTGAAATCACGATTTACTCCGGCCTATCTCACCCGGCCGCCAGAAAAGTTCATGGGCATTCGAACGCCGATCAATACCTGACCGGTGCGGACATCGGAGGTGAAGGTCCCTACAAGAACTCCATTTCGGTTGACCAGGCCATTGCCGAGCATGCTGGCGAATTCACGCGGCATGCTTCGATGGTAATGTCGACCAACGGAGGCATCGGCGGCCCACGTGGCGCACAGACGCAATCGTACAACCGCGAAGGCCGGCCGATTCCCGCCATGAACAGGCCCAAGCAGATTTTCGATACGCTGTTTGTGACCAGCGGGAAAGATGCCCACGCCCGACTGGCCCGCAGCAAGAGTGCCCTGGATTTGCTCATTGCGAATACAAAGTCGCTGGAAAAATCGCTTTCCAATCAGGATCGGCAAACGCTCAAACAATATCTGGACGCCGTGCGCGATACCGAAGTCAAGTTGGAGAAGGCGCAGAAGTGGATCGATACGCCGGTTCCAGTGATTGATACCAGCAAGCTCCATTTGGAAGCGACGCCGGAGGAAGCTCGGCTCTATTTCCAAACCATGTATGAGTTGATCTATCTCGCCTTCCTCAGTGATTCCACTCGCGTCGCGACGTTCCAGCTGGGCCGTGAAAACGGTGAAGGTCCTCACGATTTGTTATCCAAAGCGGTGGGCCTGAACGGTGCTCATGGCCTGACGCACGCCGTCAAACAGACCGGTGGCTGGAAGAATCTCGGCACCTACAATCGCTACCAGGCAGAAGAGTTTGGTCGCTTCGCACAGCGGCTGAAGGACACGCCTGAACCGACAGGCAATGGAAACATGCTGGACAACACCTTCGCGATGCACGGCTCTGCGTCGAGCAGCTTCCACCTGTCACGCAATTATCCGATTATTTCCGCCGGCGGAAAAAATCTGGGCTTCACCAACGGCCGGTACCTCAAGTTCGGCAAAGGCAACGAAGACAACCAGGCAGGCGCCGGAATCGATACGGATGCCGGTTGGCAAGCCGAAGCCCGAGTCGAAGAAGAACCGCTCGCCAAGCTCTTCACCACCCTCCTGCAACGCTTTGGCGTCGAAACCGATACCTTCGCAGGAATGAAAGGGACGTTGAATCGGGTTTAAGATTCTGCCTCTGTCGGACGTACGCCACTGTCATTCCTTTTGGTCCTTTTCGTCTCTTCAGTCCCTTTGTTTGCGTCAGCCACCTGCCCAAAAAAGGAAAACCAAGATGTCGGACCGCGATGATTCTGAACCCGAAGACAAAGGGACCGAAAGGGACGACAATACCAGAAGGGCGGAAAAATAGGTGCCGTCCCTTTCAGATCACTTTATCCCACCCCATGGCGGCTATGCAGACTTGCTGTCATTTCAGAAAGCGCGGATCGTTTACGACGGAACGGTCCACTTTTGCGACAAATTTGTTGATCGGCGCAGCCGGACTCACGATCAGATGGTGCAGGCGGCCCGTTCCGGGAAGCAGAATATCCTTGAAGGCAGTCAGGCGTCGGGCACTTCAAAGGAAACGGAAATTAAGCTCACAAATGTTGCCCGAGCCAGCTTGGAAGAATTGCTGGAAGACTTTCGTGATTTCTTGCGTGTCCGCGGCCTCCAGGAATGGACCAAAGACCATTCGCATACAATTCGATTGCGTGAATTAAATCGGCAGTCCAATCCCAATTATGAGACCTTCAAAAAGGGAATCGAACACCCCGATCCTGTTATCGCGGCAAACGTGATGATCGGTCTGATCAAACTCACGAACTTCCTATTAGATCAGCAACTTAAACGTTTAGAACAGGATTTTCTCAAAGAAGGCGGCCTCCGAGAGCGCATGACGCGGGCACGCCTATCCGCCAGGAAAAAACAGTAGCGGAAATGAAAAAGCAGGCGGAGAAGCCAGAAGGAATCGACAAACATTAACGTCTGACCCTTTTCCTCTCTGCCGACCTAAAATGTTTCCGGAAAAGAGGATCTGCCCCGGTCTGTCCCCGCTAGTGGAGTTCGTCCTCAATGAGAGCTCAATTTCCGAGCGAAGGAAGAACCGCTCGCCAAACTCGTCACCACCCTCTTGCAACGCTTTCGCGTCGAGACCGATTCCTTCGGCGGAATGAAGGGCACACGGAATCGGGTTTAAAAGTGCCATTTGCCGGACGTACGCCTTTTTGACAGCGCTGTAAATCCTCTGTCATTTCGTTTTGGTCCTTTTCGTCATTTCAGTCCCTTGTTCCCATCAGGCACCCGCTGTAAATTAATTCACAATCAGCACACATCGCCGAAATGATGGAATGGATGTCGCTGACTTCGAGATTTTGGGGAGCCGACGAGCTTTGACGCCGGACCCGTATTTCTCACCTGATCCTGACCTCAGTTTATTTCCAGGCGAGATTCTATGATCCCTTTCCTGCTCGCGCTGTCACTCACACTTGGCTTGGATCAAACGGAACTTACACCTGAACAACTTGCAAGACTCGTGAAAGCCTCGGAAAGGTCAATCGTGAGACTGGAAACTGAAAACGTCCGTTGGGCGGTGGTGTTCCAACCCGAAAATGCGCCAGCTCGCGAAATGCACGTACTTCGAGGAGGCTCGTCCAGTTTCTATGAAATGAAGATCCCCGTGAATGGGAGGTCTCTCGGCATGTTTTCAGTGCTCTGCCGTAATGATCAATGGTTTCTGAACGATGGGCCGCACCGCGGAAAATACCGTCCCTATGAAGCTCCGTTTCCACTCGCCACTGGTGCATTTCACATCGAATTGAGCCAGCTTCAATTTGCCTCGGAAGCGATGCTTTCAAAGCCGGGGATCCGTGAAGAAAAAAGCGAAGGCGATCGTATCACCCTGCGAGTTCCGGTGGATGGAGTGGCCCGCTTAAATCTCAGAGCCAACCTGGACAAGGCAGCCGAACTCCGCAACATCCTGCAGAAAAAGAACAAACCGATTCCGCCGGAAGTGCTCGCAAAACTGGCGGAAACTGAAGATCAACTGGCAACAGGAAAGCGTGTCCTTGTGGATCGCCAGACCGGTCAGATTCTCGAGACGGGGAGCGGAACTTTCCAACTGCACTTCAAGCCAATCGAGTGGCTGGGAAAAGGGAACCAGTACAAACTTGACGAACCACAAGGCGACTGGCCTGATCACAGTCAACCGTTTCGCGCGGAGGAACTGAACGACTTAATTCAAATTGCGAATAATCCCGGCTGGAAACCTGGAATGCGTTCGGGCGACCTGGATCTGATGCTGGTCAATGTCAAGACGAACTCCGTACGTCGTGCACCATTTCCGCGTGGATTAGCCATGCCTGGGTGCTTTTCAAAGGATCGACTGAAAATTTATGTCGTTGGAAGTGATACGGCAACCGCCTCATTAAGATTATATGAAATCAATCTCCAGACTCGCGAGACTCGTCCAATCGGAGACCAGGCCCTGAATCTTGGAAACTGGATCTATCCTGTCATGTCGCCGGCCGGTGATCGTCTGGGGATTGTCCAAATGTTTGTGGGGTCCGGATTCCGTTCTCAGATTCACGTGATTGATCTGGCAACCGGCAAGTCGAGGACGGTGGGACAGCCGATGGACGTCGCGATGCTGAACTGGTCCCCGCGCGGAGACGCACTGATTGGTCGATTGCGAGAACCGAACGAGGAGGGCGTGTCCACGTCGTATGTGATTCGCGTTGCGATGGACGGTGAAGTCACGAAATTATGTCAAGGAGAATTTCCGGAAGTTCTGGTTCAAGACCAACGCATTCTTTTTCAGGGCCAGGACGCTGAAAAGCGGTTCCAAACGTGTGACCTGGACGGGACAAATATCCAACCCTTCGGCAACGGATTCCAAGGATTCGGGTTCCCCAGTGCGTCCGGAGACGGGCGGTTGATCATGCTGAAATTTACG
>JAQGHT010000915.1 GCA_028291565.1 Planctomycetaceae bacterium
GGCCGCCGTGAAACCAATCATCGGAGCGTCACAACCTGGATGCATCGGATCCAAAACGGACTTTCGCCAGTCGGAGACTCAGAAGATCTATCTCCGGAAGACCGTGCCCGTGAATTGATCGTACTGGGCCTGCGTAGATGCGATGGGATCAACCGCGTTGCGTTCCAGAATCAGACAGGATTGGAAATCGAAGCACTCGTCGGCCCAGAATTACGACACCACCTGGCAACGGGCCTGCTCGAGGAAACCGCAGCAGGTCAGATCCGATTAACACTGGCGGGACGATTCGTCGCAGACAGCGTCATTGTCGATTTCCTGTAGGACAGCGGCACACAATCACTCTTTGAACACCAGCTCCAATGGCACATCGGCGACGACTGGGAGATTGCGATCATCTACCGTCGTCGCTCGGATCAGCACCGGCGCCTGGAATGGTCCGATCGTCTGTGCATCGAATTTGATTTCAATCTGCCCCTGATCGGCGGTTGGTGGTACCGAAATCTTGGTCGCCACCACGCCACGCATTCCATTGGGCACGAGGGCTTCGATCTGTACAGGTTGTTTCAGCCCGTTACTGCGTTGCAGGCGAAAGGCGACTGTCCCCTGAGCTCCACGCGACACAGAGAGCGTTCGGCGTTCCAGTGAGATCGCCAGTCGGCCCGGATCCACCAGTGCGATCATTTGATCGTTCTGGGCATTCGAACTGTAGCTGACGACGTGCTGGCTGCCATCAAAATCAACGACAGTCCCCATGACCGACAATGTGGTCCGGCTGGTCCGGCCAATCTCCATAAAGGGTGGCAGCTTCACAGTGAAGTCAAATTCGCTTTGACCGGGAGAAACCGCGACAGCATCACCTGAGACTCCCTGCAGATGCCGGCCTTGATTATCAGCGAGGCGGGCTTCCATCGCACCCGCGAAACCGTTGCGCTGAATCGAATAATGCCGGACATAGGCAGATCCACGCGGCATAAATTTGGTCTCGAAGATTCCGACGAACCGGAACGGCGTCGGCATTGCTACGGCCAACCAGACGGGGGCTGGCTGACCATCACTTGGGCGGCTGCTGACGGTCACTGGTCGGACAATCTCTTTACCGTTAACTGTGGTCTTGGCAGTAATCTTCAATGTCGCACAAGCGATCTTCACTTTGTCCGTCGCCTGGAATGACAGATTCACTTCGCGCTGTTGTTTAGGCACAACGGTCGGCGTGACGGTCACACCTGCTGGCAAACCTTCTATCTGCAGGGTGACATCTTCCGTGACGCCTGGACCTCGATCGACCGTGACCTTCAGCGGCGTCGGCTTGCCTCGTTCGAGCGTCACAGCATCACTGTTGACGATCAATTGGTAGTCGGGTTGCGCCGTCGTTGTGACTCGCAGACGGTAGGCAAATCTCGGCCCGCCGCGATCCTCCAACCGGTCAGTGATGCGGACTCGGTAAACTCCATCCGCTGGAACCTGAAATCGCACGCGCGAGTCGGACTGAGCGTTTCCACTGTCGTCGTTCTCAGCGAGTACTTTTTGATCGGGTCCGAGGATCTGCAGCATCGAATCGAGTGGCGACCCCAATCGAGCGGCACGCAAATCGAAATCGAGTTCCTCTCCCTTTTTCGCCTGAAATGCCCATTGATCGGCCTCGCCAGGCCGCTGAATGCGACCATTCAAAATCGCGGGAAAAGTCGCTTGCTGTTCGGCAGCCGCTTCCACGAATTCCGGCAAGTCATCCAGTTCCAGTGCGACTCCGTTACTGGATACGCCGGAATGAGTCACTCGATAATCAAACACGGAATCTGCCGCAGTCGGAAGTTTCACCGTGGGGCGTGCATCCGGCAAATTGGCGCCCGCCAGTTCCAGTGCCACATCGCTGCCACGTCGTCCACCAAGCGGGAAGACATGATCGAGATACGGGCCGGCGGTGATTGTGAGACGGTATACGTAGGTCTGCAAGCCACCAAAGCTGACGTCATGAATCTTGATGCTGTATTTTCCTGCGACGGGCGCAGTAAAACGAATTAAGGCATCATCGCCCGGCAATGCCAGACTTTCCGACATGCTCTTGCCTTGCGGATCGAGCAATTCGAGCCGGGCCATCAGCGGCGAGCCTAATCTCAAGGCGTCCACAGCGCACGTGACGACCTGCCCTGCTGCAGCATCGAAGGACCACAAATCAATATCTTCTCGTGGAAAGATTCTGCCGTTCACGGTGGTTGGCAGCGTGACCGTCACGGCCGCCGGTTCACCGGGAAGTTCTTGTTCGACAACTTCCGGAAGATCGCCAATTACAAATGGCATTGACGTCGTGACACCTTGCGAGGTCGAGACCTTCCACCATCGGGGACCGAGCGCCGCGTCAGCAGCGATGTCCATCGAATTCGCGTAATCGAGTGGATAGTCTTCCTTCGCCTGAGACGCGGGTTGCGGAATCACCGGGCCTTCGAACCACAATGTGTCTGTTCTCGCGATTTCGCCAGCGGCTTTCACTCCAGATCCGGCCAGATGGAACACTGCCCGGTCATGGAAATTGCAGCCGCCGATCCGCACGGGCACGACGGTGCCTCGGCGCCCGCCGGCGGGGAAAATGTACTTCGCTTCCGGAGGGTCCGCCTGAACGGCGACAGCGGAAACGACAAACACGAGACCGAATGTGATGGAGCGCAGCAGCATGTTTTCGTACTCGTAACCCGATTGATTATGCGAATAGCTCGCGCAAGACCCGGCCGTCATTGGCGATCTTTACGGGCCGACCCTCTGGAGTGTGGAATTCTCGTTGGGCATCGATGCCCATCCGCTCAAATACGGTCGCGGCCAAGTCGGCCGGCCCGACCGGATTGTCGGCCGGCTTTTCACCATGCGCGTTTGTCGCACCAACGACTAAACCGCCGCGAATTCCACCGCCGCTTAACAAAATACAATTCGACGGGCCCCAATGATCGCGGCCCGCGTCTTTATTGACTCGAGGTGTCCGGCCGAATTCGCCAAACACGACCACTAAAGTCTTCCGCTGCATTCCCCGTTCTTGCAGATCGCCCAGTAAGGCCGAGAGGCCCACATCCAGGTGCGGCAGCAAATCGTTCTTGAGGACGTTGAAATTGTCGTAGTGAGTGTCCCAGTTCGTGTGGTCAATCGTCACACACCGCACACCAGCCTCGACCAATCGCCGGGCCATCAGACAGGACTGCCCCAGCGAATGACGCCCGTAGAGCTCTCGCAAGGCGTCGGGCTCTCGCGCGATATCGAACGCCGCTTTGGTTTCGGCTGACGTCATCAGCTGAAATGCCTTCTGTTGGAAGGTGCTCAACGTCTTAGCCGATTGATTCGCTTGAGACTCGGCAGAACGGCGGAATCGATCGACAGTTTGCAACAGTTCTTGCCGGTCGCCTAAACGATCGGAAGGTACATTCAGCGGTGGTGCCAGATCGGGCACTGCAAAATTCGGAGCATTCGGGTCGGCTTCGACGACGAACGGCGCTGCTGAAGCTCCCAGGTAGGCCGCACCTCCGGAATTGTGCATCCGTGGGAGACACACGTAGGCAGGAACAGAGCCTCGGGGCCCAAGTTCTTTCGCGATGATCGAACCATAGGAGGGGAACTGATTATTGGGCTTCAGCGACGGATTGAATCCCGCTCGCGGTGCGTAACCCGTCAACATCCAATGATCAGCAGGACCGTGCCCCGAATCGGTGTGCGTGAAGTTGCGGAGCAACGCGAACTTGTCGGCGTGTTGCGACAGTCGCGGCAGGTGCTCACAAACTTCGATACCGGGGACATTTGTCGAAATCGGTCGGAATTCACCACGAAATTCACTCGGAGCGTTGGGCTTCAAATCGAGTGTATCGATCGTGCTCAAGCCCCCTTTGAGAAACAACAAGATCAGTGAAACGTCATTTCGCGCCGGGTTGGCGTCGGCCGCCTGGGCTTCGAGCATCCCCGAAAGCGACATTCCCAATCCAAATGGGGCTGCCATCGCACCGACTCGCAGGAGGTCTCGACGCGAGATTTGATCACAGTAGTTTCGCATGGTGCTATCCTGTTTCTTTCAAAGCTCTCAAGTCCTGCATCAGTGCGACGAAGGACTTAAGATTAAGCGGCGGGACGCTGCTTTGCCTGTGTTAGTGATTAAACACAAACTCCAGCGTATTCATCAGACTCCAGGCCAGATCCTCAATCGCTGGCCGACGGTTCTGAGCATGTTTGATCAGGTAGGCGTGTCCGGCTTCCTTTTCTTGAGCGTCAGGAAATCGGCTGAAAAATGTGAGATACAACTCATCGACGATTTGGGCGTCCGACAGGTCTTTGCGACGCGCCAATTCGGCGACCGTCCCCCCCTCATGCATCAATTTGGCTTGGATTTCAGGCGAATTGAGCACGTGCAGGACTTGCGACACATTCGGTGCGCTGACGCGTTCGCAATCACACGGCGTGTTTCGCATCGGACGTCCGAAAATACCCAGGAAGTAGTTCGGTACCTGGCTGTCCCACAATTGGATGGCACGCGATCCAGCGGGAACTCCATCAAATTTCTCGGAAACGCCCGTCGTCTGGCAAATGGCATCCAGTAACACCTCGGCCTCTAAACGACGGAAGGTGGCCCGGGAAAAGTTCTGCTCGTCCGACACATTCGTGGGCGTGACGGCGGAAGCCAACTGATAGGTTCGGGAAGCGATCACCGTTTTCAGCAAGTGCCGGAAATCATACCGATGGTCCGACAGATCCTTCGCCAGTGCGGTCAAGAGTTCTGGATGACTGGGAGGATTGGTCAATCGAACGTCATCCACAGGTTCGACGATTCCTCGACCCAGGAAATGAGCCCAGACGCGGTTGGCGATGTTGCGTGCGAAGAACGGATTCTCGGCAGCGACCAGCCAATTCGCCAGCTCACCACGCGGATCACCTGTGATTGCTGCCGGTTTCGCGGGCGTTGCCGTTCCCAGCGGATGTGCGAAAATGTCGATTCCGCTCCGCGGATTCCGAACGGCTCCCCCATTGCTGGCGAGCAGCATTTCACCGCGTGGCGTGGCCTTGAATTTTACTCCAGTGAAATACGCTTGCATGCCCGCATAATCATCCTGACTCCAGCGATCAAAAGGATGATGGTGGCACTTGGCACATTCAATACGGACTCCCAGCAACGCCTGCGACAGCGTGCTGGCGGTTTCGCCTGGATCCTTCATGACTTTGTAGAAATGGCCCGCGGGGTGTTCTGCCAGAAGTCCTTGTCCCGTTACCAGTTCTCGGGCTAGCTGATCAACCGGTTTATTGGTTGCAAAGCCATCACGCAGCCATTTGTAATAGCGATAGGCACCGTCATGTCCTAAAGCCTGGCGATCAACCCGCAACCAATCAGACCATTTGAGGGCCCAATAATCGGCGAATTCGGGCTTGGCTAACAAAGCATCGACGAGCTTCATCCGTCGGTCCGGATCTTGACTCAACAGAAACATGCGAGCTTCGGCGGCAGTCGGTAAAGTGCCGATGAGGTCCAGTGACACACGCCGCAGAAAATCGGCGTCGCTGCAGATTTCCGAGGGCTGAATTCTCAGCTTCGTCAGCTTGGCATCAATGGCCTGATCGATGAAATTCAGGACGGGAACCGAGTTGGTCGCGGTCAGCGGTTCGGTTCGAGGCACCAAGGCGCGAAAAATATCGACTTCACCCAAGTACGCAGCCATGATGGCGACATCACCGGGAACATCACCGACCGAGACAAATCCCAGTTCATCGACACGAGCTACTGATTCGTTATTCGACTGGAACCGGGCATGATGAGTCACATCCGATTCGCGTCCATCCGAGAACTTAGCCACCACTCGCAATTGCTGGCGCCCCTTCAGGACGAGCGTTCGCTCATGCGGCGTCACCGTAATCTGTGTCACGTGTGGAGTTTCCGCACTGCCGTAAGGCATTCCAACAGAAATCCATTCATGCAGCGTACGATACTCTTCCGAAGTCTTCGCGATCCGCACGCCACCACCATGAGGAGCTCCACCCGATGCTTTACGGAGCAGCAAGCTGTCTCCGGGGATCAGCGGATTGACTCGTCGACCCCGGCTTTCCTGGGTCAAAGCCACATGATCAGCACGTGGATCGAATCCGAATATCGATAGTTTGAAGCCATTTTGGCCTTCTGCTTTTCCGTGGCAACCAGAATTA
>JAQGHT010000943.1 GCA_028291565.1 Planctomycetaceae bacterium
TGGCACTGGTTTTCTTTTCTACGCTGATCGGTACCCGGCGTCCGCTCAAAATCAAGCCAGTTCGGTCACCAAATGGGAATACAAAAGCATTCGTTTTCCCACCAGCCACCTTGACGCCCCGGGAGAGGCAGAGATTGCCAAATTAAATGACATGGGAGCCGAAGGTTGGGAAGTCACAGCGAGCCTCGTTCCCGGATCGTAACTGGAATATCCCCAACTCGTCATTCATGACTCATGTTGACGAGTCCAGGTGAATCAGAAGGTCGCTCCTGGATCAGCACTTCTGCTGGAATCCCTAATCCTGTCGCCAAGTTCCGTATCATGGACAGACTCAGTGTTCGCCGGCCGGAAAGGACCTCGGACACTTTAGACTTGTTTCCGATGTAGGGCACCAGGTCTTTCGGCTTCAAGTTTTGCTGTTCCATTCGGAATTTGATCGCTGAGACAGGATCTGGCAAGTTGATGGGAAAAGTCCTCTCTTCGTAGGCTTCCACTAACACCGCCAGCAGGTCCAATTCGTCCCCCTCCGCGGTGTTGGGCTTCGCATTGAAGATTTCCTCAATGCGCGCCAGCGCCGCGTGGTAGTCCGCTTCAGTCTTAATCAGTTTGGGTTGCATCATATGGTCTGCGCGTTGATTTGATCGTATTCCTGGTGTGTTCCCAGAAATCGAATGTACACGACCTGGAAATCGTAATTGATCCACACTACCAACCGGTGATTATTCCCGCAGATATTGAAGACGACGCGTCCATCCTTCAGAATGCTGGCGTTGCCGTATTTCTGTTTCACGTCGGTCGGCATGGCCCAATCCGCCGCTTTGACTTCCGCGTGCCAAGCTTCCAGCTCCGACCTCGCAGTAGGCACCTTGTCCCAATAGTCCTTCAATGCTTTCTTATCAATGATTCTCATCCAGATCTCCGACTTCAGGGAGATTATCCCGGCGTCTCACGACGTTTGCAGGAATGTGCGTCCAATGCATTCTTGGTGAAGATTCATAAGTTAGTATAAAGTCTCCGCAATCAAACGACAAGCAAAGTTCCCATTTTGGGAATTCTCGCGGTGCACGGATCGGTTCGAATCTGAAATCTCACGATTTCATCGACAAAAGGGAAGCTCAAAGACAGGCATCATGAATGCTGTATTCGCACGCGTTGAGCGGGAGACTGGATCGAAGTACAATTGTGTTCACGAGGTTCGCAGTCGAATGGATTCGTCAGGGAAATGGTTGGCTCGCCGCGGAGTTTTGGTGCGCAGGGAGGCACTGCAATGGACTCCGAAAAGACGAAAGACATGCAACTGCGCCACGTCGGCGCGGTTCGGATCACGAGTTTGAGATGACAGTGTCGCCGACCTGAAGCCGTGTCTCCCACGAACACTGGCCCGAGTTGAACCCCCCCTGATTAACAGTCGTTCCGAACTCAGATCGAGTCCAAAACAAGTCAGGCATTTCTCTGAAATCGACGGCGTCCAAAGGGGCTGCTTGAGCGCCGGGTATCCCGGCGCGCCGGGACAAAGCCGTGACGCGTCTTCCCGGTTGTCGAAGTTCAAAACAGCGCCAATCCGCCCTCAGGTCACACTCGGCCGTCGGATGGACTTCCAGTCCGTCATGTTCATCGAGAGCCACTTTGCCGGACTCAGTCGGACTCGACGGACCAGAGGTTCATCCTACGTTTCGTCAGTGGCGCCCTACGCCGTTAACCCTGTTGTAGCTGAAGTCGTGAGACTTCGGGTGATCTGAGGACCTTCACCCGAAGTCTCACGACTTCAGCTACGAGGAATTTTGCGTCCGAAAAGGGTTAACGGCGTAAGGTGGCACCCGGCCGACTAGTTTAACCCCTCAAGATCTCGATTGTGGGCGCCTCAGAAATAACGTCATCTTCGATTCTGAGACGCCACAATCGTGGTCAGTGGCGTTGCCGGCCTATTCGGCTAAAACCGAGTGATGCGGTTGCGGTTCACCAGAGAGTGGATGAGTCAGCGGGGACGTTTCGTGCTTGACTCGATGTGTCTGGAGATCAATCGTAACGGAATCCAGTGGTTCTCCGGGTGCGTGATCGTCGTTGTTGATCGCGTGGAAATCGACATTTAAGATCCGCGATGTCACCGTCAGGTTAAGATAGCCGTACCCGTTGAAATACTGCCGCAGTGAAACATCACCCGACTGACCGATGACCGAGGTCGCGCTCGATTGAGCATCGGATCGTAATTTCAACGGAGTCAGACCGTGACCGCCACCCCCCGCGACGATGAACGGAATTTCCATCGAAGTTCCGTTGAGCATGAATTTGCGAGTAAAGCGCTGGTAGTTATGAGCATGGGCTGAAAGAACCAGATCGGGAGCGACTCCAGCCTCGCGGATTGCCGAGTCAATATCAGCCAGCATCTCCTGGCTGCCGGAATGTCCTCCACCACTGTATGGAGGGTGATGAACGGCAATCACGAGGGCCGACTGGTCGCCGTGAGCACGCAGTCCAGAGATCCGCTTGAGTTGCTCCACGAGGAACTCTCTCTGTGCGGTTCCAACGGTCTCACCGGAAATGAACCCGGGATTCTCGGCGGAATTCGAATCCAATCCAATGATGCGGACGAATGGTGATTCGAGCACGAAATAGACCCCGGGTTGGGTCTCCGTTTCTCGCATTGCCGAACCGGCAATCGAAGGAACCGTCTGAGAGCTTGCACAGAAGTTCGCCAGAAACGCCTTCAACGGAACGGGGTCGGTGCCGTCGAACACTTCGCCGTCATGATTTCCCGGGATCGCGAGGATCCGGCCCGGATAGTGTGAATTCGGTGAATAAAACTCATCGCGGTATTGCACGTCTTTGCCAGGACCGTAGATCACATCTCCCAGGTGGAAAAAGAACGCGGGATGGTCGGCAGGGTTTGGCTGATCAAAATCGGCCGCCATGGCATCGATCACGTCCGACTGAGCACTATGTGCTCCTTTTCCCGTGTCCCCCACGGCGTGAAACACGATTTGGCCCGCGCTTTTGATCAGCGAGACCTCGTGCGCGCCAATCACTTCGCTCAGATCCATGACCGGAGTTCTGGAGGGCGGGGGAATCGGGTGGAGCGTCCCCTTGATGTGATTCATCTGCCGCGAATCGAATCGTGCGTGAAAGTCGGCAGGACTGGCCATCGTCAATGGTCTCGGTCGATTGACCACCAACCGGGAGGGGCCACGCGTGGGACCGGGGATTCCGCTCGCATTCAGATTCGTGAAATGCTGCGACTGGAAGGCGAGAAAGACAGCAGACCACAACCCAGTGCTGGGAAAAAATGCCAGCAGGGCTCCGTCCTGATAGGTTCCGTTTTCATTGCTGTGATTGCCCTGTGGATTCCCTTGATTCATGTGAATCTCGTGAATTCCAAGATCGGGAGTAACATCCCAAAAGGGGCTTCGGCCCGGGTTATGAAACTGACTACCAAAGGCGAACATCCGTGCCCGGGTATCATTGATGACACTTTGGACGAAATCAGCGACGGAGTTGTGGAGATCGTTCTCCATATTGTCCGGATCGATTGGAAGGAGCGTCATCTGATCGCGTGTCACCAGATTCTGACGTACGAAATCAAGTCCAAATCCGTTCGGATCATTCGAGCCAATCGGATGAGCGCCGAAGCTCAGAGCGAGCAATTCGGTTGCCCTGGCCGGCGTGAAATGCGACACAACACGGTACAGGACTTCGGAATTATCCTGAGAAAGGATGTTGACGGCGACGTCGTATTTCTGGCCCGCATCAATCAGAATGTGCAAATGTGGCTGATCCCGGGGATTCTTCGGCGGGGGAACTTTCTGGTCGACCGGGCGCCCCACCACAACGCCGTAGTCTTTCACTCCACTCGCGCCACCCCCGCCACCTCCCCCTTCACCACCGTGTCCCTGGCCATGACTGTGCCCGCCACCATGCCCATGACTTTGTTCAAACGAGTGCTGATCCACTTGCTGCTGATCGCCAGGTCCGGCACCCTGCCCTTGCTCGTGTTCGTTCATGCGTTTCGCCTTTGCAAAAATAACCAAAGTACTAAACAGACTATAGAGATGACTCTATACACTTATAAATGAATATGGTTTACAAACAGTGTGATGCACATCACTGCACGCGGTTCAGAATCGCTATCTGGGTTTCAGCATTTTGGAATTGACCCTCGACAGTGACATGACCTAAACAGGCTAGTCCCTGGAAATTCGCCGATTCTTTACAATCGACCACCGGTCAAGATCAGGAGAATTGATCAAGCGGCGTGCAACAAGATGAGAGAAAACGGGTGACCGTATGGGCCGTCACGGCGTAAAAAGACGATTCCTGAATCGACGCGATTGCACGTCGAGGAGATTTTGAAATGGGCGAAAGCGCACAAAGAGCTACATGGTAAATGGCCCATGCGGGCGAATCGTGAAATCCCTGACCAGCATGGACTGACCGGGACCGCGGTTGATTCCGCATTAAGAAAAGGAAACCGGGGACTTCCCGGCGGGTCGTCTCGGAGTCTGCTGCTTCACAAATAATCAGAGCGAGGTATACTGTTCGCAGCCGGGAATGAGTCTTTTTCAATACTTATCCCCGCGTGCAAACGTCTCAATTTTAGCCGTGTGCGGTATAAACTTGAGCGTCCCAAGCTATGCTCGGGCATCACTCCGGGACTGCCTTCGAACATCGGCATGAGTTTTGCATCCTTCATGTCCAACACCGAATCCCCCGAGTCTTTTACGCAGTTCAGGGATCAGAAAACCAAATCGCATCAGTGGCAGAACTTCGAGTAAGTCTGCTGTCGCCGCTGATGTTCGTCGGCCAGATAACTCTCAAACGAACGGTGAATTGCGCCATTCTGCTGACCAAGAGTGACTCGCGCAATTTCGCTCACCGTGACTGACTGGCAACCAATCCGCGTTTCAGGCCTGCGGATGACATCTGACATCGCCGTGTATCTAAGATTATGGTTCAAGTGAATTTATGAGTATCGATTTCCCGAACATTCTCAATCCCCTTATTGAAACCGATTTCTCTGCCAATACATCCGTGAATGTCGCGGAATCTTATGATGGCACGAATGTGGTGTATCGCGTGCTGCGGCTGGAGACGTGAGGGCCAACCCTGCTGAATCTGGGATACTACTCATTTGGAGGCCGTCTCGCGTTCCTCAATTTGATGCCCAATATGGAGTGGGCGCAGCAACGGCTGGTGCGCAAGTCGATTCATCTGTTGATGGTGTTGCAGGGCGATCGCGTGCTGGATGTGGCCTGCGGACGTGGCAAGAGTTCGTTCAAGGTCCACTGTCTGCATCCTGACTCGACGGTCGTTGGTATGGACCTGCTGGACCGCAATGTGCAAGTGGCCCGCACGCTTTTCGATCAGGTCGCCAATCTGTCTTACCGGGCCGGCGACGCCATGAACCTTGACTTTCCGGACGCGTCATTCGACCGGGTGATGTGTCTCGAAGCCGCATTTCACTTCCCCGACCGGGTGCGATTCCAAAGCGAAGTTTCTCGTGTACTGCCACCGGGAGGGCGTCTGGTTGTCGTCGATTTCGCGTGGAACAGCGATTCTGAACGGGCACACAGAGACGATCCGGAAACAAAGATTGTTCGAGACGTCTGGCAATGGAATGACTTATTCTCCGTTCCTGAATATGAACGCACGGGCGGCGCTGCGGGATTTCGCCTGCTGTCGAGTCACGATTGGAGTCAATGGGTCACCCGCCCGATGCAGAGTTTATTTCGGCGGGTCTCCGCATTGGGAAACACGAACTGGGGCCGGCGGTTTCTGGCGTGGAAGAATCCGCTCTACCGGTCCATCTCAATTGAGGATTGGGAGCAGGTCGCACACGCGGTCCGCGCCCACGATCACGTTCGCAGTGTTTCGAAATATATGGCATTCGTCTTTGAAAAGCGGTGACCCCATCCCGGCCTACCTGGTTGAACTGTTGTGGTCTCTTCGTCCAGACCGTGTGAGGTCTCTGAATCGTTGGTCCCGCCACCGAACTCACATGAAAACGCGGCGCACTCTTGAGTATTCTGTACAGATTGCTCAAACTGTTCTCACATGACTTTTCACCTTGCCTGTTGATCATCGGTTTTCTTGCGCGCTCGGCGACTTGTTCACCCCGCCAATCGAGCCGCGAGGGTGTCACAGAAATTTCATTGTTCGTGAGATTATCAATGCGCGCCAAATTCAAATGCCCCGCTTGCGAAAACGTTCTCGTCATTGATACGGAAACAGTTGGTACTGGCGTTACGTGTGAGCACTGCGGTAAAAAAATCAAGGTCTCGCGCGCCGGGGCCAAGCCGGGACAATCGAGCCCGCCGACAATATCGACAGAACCGAGATCGACAGGAGCTGGAGCCGTTGCGCCGAAACCTGCAGCTTCCTCCTCACAGCCAAATGGTAAGAAATCTGCCGAAGACGATTTCCTGGACGATTTTCAGGGCGACTTGGGAGAACTCGAGCAAGAACAGAAGTTCGAGGAATCCGATACATACGGACTTGCCGAGGATGGTAGTCCGGATGATTTGCCACCGCTCGAACTGAAGAAGAAAAAGAAGAAGAAATCAGCTGCAGCAGCGCCGCCTCCGTCCCCGCCAGCGGTATCGATCCGCTCGTTGTCCGAGCAACCCAGGCTGGTGTTGGTTGGAGCGGGCGGCGCGATTGGAGTACTCTGCCTGGTCGTGTGCTGGATTCTGTTCAGTCCTGCCAGGAAGCCGCTGCCGGAGATCGTCGAGACTCCGTCAGAAAAATTAGCGACTTCCAATTCGATCCCCACGTCGGTCACCACTCCGGATGAGGCAGCCAAGAAATCGCCGACCAGGATTCCGCGACCGGACTGGTCAAATCCCGACATCGATGTCGAACCGTTGGCGTTGAAATATGGCCGACCGATCGATGAATGGATCGCACAATCGAATGCACCGGATGTTCCGGATCCCCTGGGAGTCAAAGATCCGCGATACCTGGAACGGGATCAACTGCGGGCGATCAACGCGCTCGGTGTCTTTCGTTCAAAGACTCCCCAAGTCCTCTCGGTTTTGGTGCCTCGTTTGGCCTCGAAATCGCCTGGAATCCGGCAAACAGCTCGCGACGCCATTCGCTGGTTGAAGCCGCAGCCCGCGCAACTTTTGCAACATTTGCGGCAGTTGCTCGAAAGTCCACAGGTTTCACTGGAAGCCTTGGAAGTTGCCAGCCTGCTCAAAGCGGAAGGATCAGGATTTTTAGGGATCTACAGCAAACTCGAAAGCAAGCCGGAATTTGAATCCGCGGCGGCAAATGCCATCGTCTCCATCGGCGCAGCCTGTGTTCCAGAACTTCTGAAACAGTTGGGTGAGAAACCCGATCTGAAAAGACAACTCGCCATCGTCCAGCAGCTTGGACGAATTGGACCGGGAGCTCATGCCGCAACGGAGAAACTGCTCGCCTTGACGTCCGAGAATCCAAAGGCGTGGCAAGCCCATCCACTCGGTGCATTGGCCGCAATTGTGCCGGATGATCCACGATTTCATCAGCTGATGACCGAAGCGGTGAAATCAAAAAACTGGGTTGCCGTGAACCTGGCGTTGGCGAATCTGCCTCATTCAGTCGCCGCTCTGCAACCATTGATGCTGGATGTTCCAACCACATTGTTGGAGAAGCCCCTCTTACGCTCGATGGTATTGACACATTTCCCTGCCAAACCTGAGGTGATCCCGCGTTTGATTGCCTGGGGATTTCAACATCCCATTCCCAATCCCACAACTCGTGGAATCGGTCAAACCACAACCTATGTTGGTGAGATCATTGTCCGTGAGGTGATCTCCGAAATTGGAGACGCTGCGGTACCCGCATTGACTGAAATCCTGAAGGGAAACGATCCCGTTCTCAAACGCGGGGCCATGAGGACTTTGATCTGGATCCGATCTCCGGCGACGGCCGAGCCGTTACTGGCTTTCGCCGAACAGGAAAGTGATCCGCTGGCAATTTGGGATGCCCTGCTGGCCGCCATTCGTGCCGGGGTTGACCACAGTCGACTCGCGAAGTTTTTGCTCCCAGGCTCAAAACTGGCACCCGAAGAACAAAAGAGGCTGGCGGCAGGGATCCAGACACCCGCCGATCAAAAGTTTGTGGATGCCGCTGTGAAATGTCTGATTGACTCCCGCACGAACCCACAATTGACGGATGTCGCATACAATTTACTTCAAGCCTCTGGACCGAATGCCGCCGTGGCGATCCCGGAGTTGATCGAAATCGTCCGGACGAATCCAGAAAAACCTGGCCGGGCACTCGACATTCTCATGAATATTGGTGCGCCAGCAGTACCTGAACTGCTCAAAATCTGGACGACGAATGACAGATTGCAGCAATTGGTCCTCTATGCGTTCAGCCGGATGGGAAATGAAGCGAGCGTCGCAATCCCGGAAATCCTGAACCGGCTGCAGGATTCTGCACAGGGGTTCCCTAAAAATATCCGTCCAGAAGAACCGCTGCATGCACTGGCGCAAATTCTGCGTGATCAGCGTGCGGGAGCCTTTCCAATGGAATTCAGCGAATCCATGCGGACGACATTGTTGACCAATCTTGTTCAGAACAGATCAAGTGTATATCGCCTTGCCGGGTGTGATGAATTTCTGCTCGCCTTAAAAAACACCGATCCCCGAAATTCCGTGACAATCTGTGGTGACTTTTTTGGACGGCTAAGAGGGTTCGCGTTGAAAGATGTGCCAATTCCGATGCGAATTTCCAAAGGGGAACGTGAAGTGCTTTGGCATTTGGCGCGGACCAGCCCGACGGTGTACCGACAGCAGGCGGCGTGTCTGCTCTATTGCGCCGGAGAAGAGGATCCCGAAATCCTGAAGGTCATCGAGGAATATTTGACGAAAAATCGTGACAATCCTGCGCATCTCAGACAAGTCATCAGCACGCCACTGGAATCCTATCAGAATGGTTTCGGCAAAACAGGCCAGGAACGCGCAGCCCGGATCTTGCAGGATATCGCTTCCAGGTCGGAAAAAGGTCAGATCCGATTCGTAGACTGGCCGTACCCCAAGTTAAAATTTGGTCCAGACAAGATTCTTGGGCAGGGAGCATTTCCCATTCCTCAAGATCAGTTTGTCGCACGGGCCCCTGACTTGACCGTCCAGGATCATGTGCTGGGAAGCACCATTTCAGTTGAACGAATTGCGAATCTTCCGCGAGCTCGGCATCAACCAGATTCTGGGCTTATTTCCGTGTTCAGTTTTATTAACACGAATGAACCGATCAGTTCCTCAAATTGGGAGCTGATCCCAGTCCTGGTCCGAAAATTGGTCGACGAAACCGAAATGTTTGATCTGAGCAAGTCTTCATCGTTGTACCACAACCTTGACGCATCCGTGACGGTTTGGACCGTCGTGAAAGATCCCCGTGCCAGACTCCGTCTGGAGTATTTTGCTGAGCAGCTCATTGAAGGGGAATTGTATCAATCGAACTCAAGCCTGGCGGCAACGAACCCATCGGTCATTCGGATTGATGAGCGTGTTTTCGACACTTTGGATGCACTCGAAAAGTTGGGGTCAGATCGAAAATTGCGTGACGGTTTCTGGCAACGACTGCTTGTTGAAGGCCTGGCGGAGACTCGACAGCAAACGGCAATGCGCATGTGGCAGCGTCGCCAGCATCGCGAAACGGCGGATTTGATTGCCAAAGGGCTCGGATTTGACAAGCCCATTGTCTCGCTCGCACCAGGATTCGCGACGAATGGAATCGTGCTGTGGGATCTCTGCGTCTTGATGGAAGAAGATGCTGAAGCGTTGCGACCGGGACTCGAGTCACTGAAGAATCATCCCGCAATTCGTGTACGTTGCGAGGTGCATCGAATTCTGGAAGGATTGAAACCTCGACCGGCCACACAATTGTCAGCCGCGCGACCATAACACTGCAACGTACGCAGCACTGCCCAGGGGACTTGGCCATAGCCACTTCCACCGATCTCTTTGAGTGCCTTCAGTCGTCGCAGTTCGGGAATGAATTCCTTGCACTGCAGCCAACCTGCGTGATAAGCCTCGGGCTCACCGTCCAAGAAACCCGGCTCATTCTTGTCGTCGAATGTTCGGTGAAACCGCTCGAGAACAACTTGGCCATTCGGCGAAAAGACAAGTAATCCTGCATGGAACCATTCATGCGTTCGAACAACGACCCAACCGTCATCGTTCACCCATGCCTCGTACGGGAAGTCAGAAAGAGAATGAGTTTCGGAGCGTTCCTGGGCTGGGAGCCATTCCCAAACGCAGTGATTCAAATGAAATAGACGGTAGGCAAAATGAGACTGGTCTCGGAAAGATTCTTTCCCTGGCGTTCCGACAATCTCAATTCGGTACTGACTGTTATCTGACGTAGCGCAGAGATTGGGAAAAGAAACGAAGGTCATTTTCAAACTCCACAATCGATCAGGGGGCTATTTAACTTCGACTTATCAAATGGGACCGACTGGCATCAGAACGTTCAGACCGACAGTTGCCCGCCCAAGCGGCGGTTGACCTGCGATTCGACGGTGACGGACGAGGCTTTTAATCGTCGCGCCTCTCATGGGCGAAGATCCGATCTGATTTCGCGTGTGAACCGCTTTTGATGCATTGCACGACCATACAAACGGGGGTGTGGGTAGGATTTGCGGCCTGAAATACTGCCTTCCGCAGACGTCCTTCATCTTTGACGCAATTTGGCATCAGACGTGCTTCGCATCGGATGCGAGACATGTGATTTCGAATTCTCGCTCTTCGAGATTGCACGTTTCGCTGTGTCACTTTTGGGCGCGCGAAATCTGGAAGCTCCGGTCGTTTTACCGGCTTACACTGTTCGCGTCCACGAATGAGTTTTTTTTCAAAACTTATCCGCGCCATCATACGTCTCACCTTAACCGTACGCGGTGTGATCGGGAAATTTCATTGTTTCTCGCAGCACATCCGAAGTTAGACCGCTTTAGCCCGCGAGATGCTGTCGCTTTCTCGCAATTTGGAACTGCTGAAATGCCTCAAACACTGATCGACTTGGTGATCCGGTATTGGAAACTCTCGATCGGATTTTGGCTCGTTCTGACACTGTGTGCGACAGGCATTGTCACCGGATGGGTGAACGGACTCGGTTTTTTTCCGCATGGCGTCCCACGTTGGAATCAAATCGCTGCCGATGGAGAATCTTTAGGCCTGCCTTCAGACATGCCATCACGTCGCGGCGAACTGCTTTTCAATCAAGCTTTCCCCGGCGACCGCCTGGGAAGCAGTGCCGTTATCATTGTTTACAGAGAGGCATCGCCGCTCACGTTGCTGGACCGTTCATTTATTGAGAATGAGCTGACGCCACGACTGGTCGCAATCCAAGCTGAGCCAGGAACGACAATCAAACGTGTCCGGGATTTTCGTGATCGAAGCATCGGAAAAATTCTGGACAATCGAACCGGATTGGCCACATTAATCGTCGCTGACCTGCAGTATGATTTTTTGGATCAGCGAAACAAGCTGACCGTCGATCGATTTCGGCAAGTGATCGATTCCGACCGAGGGGCATTTTCGTCAACGGTCCCTGCCGGGCTGCAGATCGCCCTGGGCGGTTCCGCGACCGTTGGCCGAGATCTGGTGAGCGCTGCCGAACATGATGCGCAAAGTTTGTATGGCTGGCCCATGCTGCTGATTTTTTGCTTGTCACTCGCGATCTTTCGCGCACCGCTCCTGGCTTTTATGCCGGTCGTGATTGTCGCGATCTCATTGCAACTGACACTTTCTGTATTGATTCTTCTGGGGTGCGCCGGCTCCGCAGGGGTCGAGCCATTCACGATGTTGCGTCCGTTTGCTGGATTACTGTCATTCGTTGGCATCCTCGTCTACGGTGCTGGTCTCAATTACTGCATGTTTCTGATGGCACGCTACCGACGCGAAATTGAGCGTGGAATTGCTGTCGATCACGCCCTGGCATCGGCACTCCGACATGCCGGTACGACGATCGTCGCCAGTGTGGGAACAATTTTCTGCGGAATTGGGACGATGCTGACTGCGTCGTTCGACAAATATCAGCAGGTCGGTGGGGGAATGGCACTGGCGGTGTGCGTGACGCTCGTTTGTACTTTCACCCTGTTGCCGGCCTTGCTCAAACTGACAGGCCGATATGCTTTCTGGCCGCGCGCGACCAAGGGAGAAACCTCCAATTTCAACGCCGTGCTATCGTCGAACTTACGAGATCGCACTGATCTTGCACCGTTTACCGAACGTGGTCGGGCGGTGCGAGACCGGTATCCCTTCCTCGTCTGGTCGACTGTCGTAGCCGTGATGCTCCCATTCGCTGTTTTCGGTATTGTCTTTCACGACAATTCAACATATGGAGTCCTTGGCGATCTCTCTCCAAATTCCCCAAGTGTCGTCGGCTCATTGGCGATTGAGAAATACTTTGGTCCTGGGCAATGTGGACCAGTGACCGTCTTGTTTCGCAATCCTACGATCGACTATTCCTCGTCTGACAACTACGAGATGATCGAGTCTTCGATCACCGCCTTGACTGATCGGAAGGAACAGCTTGGGATCGTAGATATCCGAAGCCTGATTGGTCCGCTGGGGCTGGAAATCGAACCAGGTCTTATCGTACGAGGGCTTTCGAAGCGATATTACGTCAGCGCCGCCCCTGAGTTTGAGGATCATGTCATGCGACTGGACCTGCTCTTGCGAGGCGATGCGTTTTCGCGAGACAGCAGGCATCAACTGCAAATGATCGAACAAACTCTGCGAGAATCATTGCCGGAATCAATTCGCGCTGAAACGGAATTATCGTTCATCGGAACCACGGCCAGCATCATGGATTTGAAAGCGATTGCGGACCGCGATCAGATCGTGCTGGATGGCGGGGTCCTGGCTGTTCTACTCGTAGTCCTGATCGGGATCTTGCGAAAAGTAGTCTTACCATTCTACTTGATCCTGAGCGTGGCGTTCGTCTACTTCGTGACATTGGGTTTGACCGCCGCAATTTTCCGGATTGTTGATCCAGGCTTTGTTGGTATCGATTGGAAGGTCCCCATTTTTCTGTTTACAATGCTCGTCACCATCGGTCAGGACCATAACGTATTCCTCATTTCACATATCAGGGAAGAGGAACGCACGCACGGCTTGATCGGGGGAATTCGCAGTGCGTTGGCTTCGACATTGAGTCCCTTATCGAATTGTGGTTTGATCACTGCAGCCGCGTTTTTCTGTCTGGTTTTGAGCGGTCAACTCAATGGTTCGCGACAACTTGGAACTGCCCTCACGTTGGGGATCCTGCTCGATACGTTTGTGGCGCGATGCATCCTGCTCCCCGCGTGGCTGCTCATGTTCGCGACGAAGCGCGTTCGAATTCCCGTAAGCAATTCTGTCATCGTCGCACCAGCGGGTGTGCCAGTGTTGAGTGGAAGTCGAAGTGTACTTTAAACCGGTGCGACGTGGTGGCACCCTACGCCATGAACCCTTATGTAGCTGAATTCGTGAGAATTCGGGCACGGTCGACGTCGCGCTTCGGAAGTCTCACAACATTCCGCTACGTGAATTCCAGGGAAAAAAGGATTGACGGCGTTGGGTGGCACCCTACGCCGTTAACCCTTTTTTGTACATCGCCAGCGGAAAAAGAAGTTTTAGCCACAGATTCACACAGATGAAACACAGATTTCCATACAAGATCTCCGTGAAGTAGGATGGACATTCTTGTCCGTCA
>JAQGHT010000875.1 GCA_028291565.1 Planctomycetaceae bacterium
CACAGATTACACGGATGAATTCAAATGAGCGACGTAAAAATGCACGTTCGCCAGGGATTTCAAATGTTCTATCTGTGTAATCCGTGTAATCCGTGGTTAATTTGCGATAAATAGCGACTGCACTATGGCAATTAAACTACCTGACAGTAATTAATTCGCCGGTCCTTAACGACCGAGTACGGTCGCAAAGCAGTGGCACATCACCGGAAGACGCAAAGTGAAACCGCGATAATATGGCGTGATACACAGCCGAAGTATTGTAGCGAATTCGGCGTGATTTGATCACGTTGAAACATTGTTCCGGGCAATGCCTGCTTGAGTTTATCTTTTCCCTTAGCGGTGGCAGAGTTCCTCAGCCAAACAGCCACTGCCACCAACTCTGTTTTGGTTCAGGGGTGGAGTGGTCGCCAAATGGAGACTCTTCCGCATTGAAGAACAAGGCGACACATGCTGATCCATCGGGATCGGTTCCGAACCAATAGTCGCTGTAAGTTCCCCAATTGGGGAACTTTCTCGTTGCAACCAGTTCGTTGTAGAAGCGACTGGCCGAGGCCAGGTGCAACATGTTTCCAGGCCGCATCAGCAAAACTTTTGAATCGATGAGTCGTGGCTTGTCGTGACGAAAATGGGAGTCGATGACCCAGTCGACATACTCTCGTTCGTGCTTCGGAAGTCGCATTCTTTCTCGAAAGACAATCGCTTTTGCGGAGATTTCCATCAGGGTTTTTCCTTGATCGGTGCCTGGTAAACAACCGGCGACTGTTCCAATCTGGGGCCGCCATGATTTAAGGCGCAGGTCGCATCGTTGCGGGACGGGTGGGCCTGGGAATTTCGCAGAATTCTCAAAGATCGAATGGCATGATTGTTTCGGGCGATTGTCGAGACCCTGCGTTTGATTTCGACGTCGACGTGTCGCCGACACGCGAGGGAAGCGGACCGACGCCATGAGCGATTTCTGTAGCCAAGCTCGCCCGAGATTGGGGTTGTTCGCTCCGTTACTGGTTCGACGCCCAAGGTTTGGCAACCTTGGCTACGTGGAAATAGTCCCCCAATATCTACCTTCGGCCATTTTCGAAGAATTTCAAAGTGACCCGTCCTTTCTGGAGTTCAATTTGCGCCTTGATCTATAGAGCGAGCCAAAAACGGGGAACCAGTAGGTTTAGGATCGGCGCATCAATAACTGTCGGAAGTTGCCAACGGCCTTTCAGGTCATCGACGGGCAAGAGTGCCCATCTTACGGCACTTATTGCTGCGTAAATCCTTACACCCACCGCTCGCCAAGTTGTTTGGCAGCATCTTAGGAATACACGGCACTTACCAATTCAGGTAAAACCATGCACGAAATTGACTGTCCGAACTGTCAGCATCGATTGAAATACCAAGACAAATTCGCGGGTAAAGAAGTCCGCTGTCCCAAGTGCCGGCATCGCATGCAGATCCCTGATTTGGATGACTCTCAATCCGAGAACGTACCCGTATCGCAGGAAGCAGCGCGTGGAGCATTGTTGGCACACATGTTGAATTCCTATGCGGAGCAAGCTCACGCTGCCCATCCGACTGACGAATCTGCCGCGACGAATGACGTCATCGAGAAAATGGAGTACCTCGCAACAGGGTCGATCTGTCAGACCTGCTATCAGCCCGCCCCGACCCGATCCGTGGCGTTTCACGAGCAGATCGGCATGATCCTGGCGTTCCAGCATCGCAGCATTAAAGGACGGCTCTGTCGCAAATGTGCCGATCAGTATTTTACGGAATTCACGTTCACGACATTTTTCCTGGGCTGGTGGAGCTTGCTCTCGTTTGTCGTGACTCCCTTTATTCTCGTGTATAATTTCGTACGTTATGTCCCCTGCTTATTCTTGAAGTATGGTTCACAGCGAGCTCCGGCGAGCCAGCTCAAAAACGTAGTGGCAGTTGTTCTGGCTGCCGCGCCACTCATCATGCTGATCGTCATGCCACTGCTCGTTATGCTGTTTGAACAGGTTGGCAAATGACAATGTTCGGTGGCGCGCGATCATGTGTGTAGGATGGCAATTCGCCACGTATGCATTACCCTTTTGTCCTGTCTGACGTTACGATTTCTCGTGCCAGGCAATGCAATGTTTTTTGCATTGCTGTGCGGTGTGTCAGTGCATGAATCGAAACTATGACAATCGAGCCACCAATTCCGCAAGACTCCCCTGAAGACGAGCGATTCGCCATCGCCATCGACGAATACTATCGCCGATTGAAAGTCCATGGCGTTGTGGACCAGCAGGAGTTCCTCTGGGAATTCGCCGACATTCAGGACGCTTTAGAGGAGTTCCTCGCTGACGCCGACCAGGTGGACTTACTGCTTTCCAAGTCAGAATCCGAGGCTTCGACGCAGCCGGTGCCGAACCAGCTCGGGACGTTGCGCTACGTCGGCGACTACGAATTGATCAGCGAGATTGCCCGCGGAGGCATGGGGGTTATTTATCAGGCCTGTCAGAGAAGCCTGGGACGCATTGTCGCAGTCAAGATGATTCTGGCCGGCCAGTTGGCTTCGGCAGATGATGTTGTTCGGTTTCGCAATGAAGCGATGGCGGTCGCGAAGCTGCAACATCCCAACATTGTGGGCATCTACGAAGTCGGCGACCACGAAGGCCAACAGTTTTTCTCGATGGAGTATGTCGACGGTCGCAATTTGGCGGAATTGGTCAAGGAAAGTTTATTTGAAGCCAGGAAGGCGGCGCAGACTGTTCAGACGATCGCCCAGGCACTCGCGTTTATCCACGGCAAAGGGTTGTTGCATCGTGATTTGAAATCTTCAAATGTCCTGATCGAGCGGAATTCCGGGACCGTGCGGATTACCGATTTTGGCTTGTCAAAGCGGACGGACACGACATCTCTCTTCACGAGCGTGGGAGAGGTGTTGGGGACGCCCAGTTATATGTCGCCCGAGCAGGCGGCGGGGCGGAACGAACTCGTGGGAGTCGGCAGCGATGTCTACTCTCTGGGGGCGATCCTCTATGAACTGGTGACTGGCCGCCCCCCTTTTCGTGGTGAAACGCCTTGGGAGACTGCCTGGCAGGTCATCAATTCGGATGTGGTCGCTCCATCCAAACTGAGAATGAAGCTGCCGCGTGATCTGGAAACCATCTGTCTGAAATGCCTGAGTAAGAGTGTGGCGCTGCGGTATTTGACCGCTCAGGAGTTGGCGGACGATCTGGGCCGGTTCATACGTGGTGAACCCATTCGAGCCCGGCCGGTTCGTCGCCTGGAACGCTGCTGGCGCTGGTGCCGTCGCAATCCGGCACTGGCATTCGCGAATGCGATGGCAGGGCTCGGCTTTCTCGGCCTGCTGATCAGTTTGCTGATTTTTGCGTCCTCTGAACGGGAACATTCGCGGACATTGACCAATGCCCTGGATGAATCGGAATCACGTCGAATCAGTTTGAATCTGCGTTTGTCCGAGGCTCAGCGCGATCGCGGAATACAGCTCTGTAAGCAGGGTGAGGTTGACCAGGGTTGTCTCTGGCTGGCACGGAGCCTGGAAACGGCGCCAGAGGATTCGTTAGCACTGCGTCGATCCATTCGCCTCAATCTTGGTGCCTGGCAACGGGAACTGTGTACTCTGCGAGCGATATTTCCTGGATCCGGGGCGGGGTTGGCCTTTAGTCCAGATAGCCAGCGGTTCGCCACCACGAACGGCAAATCCTGCGTCGTTCGTGAATCGGTGACAGGGAACGAATTGAGTTCATCGCTCCATTTCGAACCGGTGATCGGGAAAATACTGTTCGGAACAGATCCTGATTTTCTCGTGTTGTCTACCAACAAAGGACTCCAATTCTGGCGCAAGGCGAAGGGTGTGTGGCGTGAGAAACTGATACCGGCCAAACAGGGGGGAATTCATGGTCTATGTGTCACCACAGAGAATCGTGTCTTAGATGCCTATTCCCGGCCGGATGGGATACACATTGAAGATGCGGAGACTGACGAACGAGTTGGCGGAATTCTGCCGTCTGATATCTATAATCCTGATAAAGTATTTTTCGGGCCTGACGGCAAATATGCAGTCACTCAGCCAAAGCGTGGACAGCTTGTGCTGTCCGACTTGAAGGCGGGACGAACGGTCGGCAATCCGATGAAGCATCCCGGGCGCGTCGAGTTCGCAGCATTCTCGTCCGACGGTCAACGGCTCGCGACGTGCTGCGTCGACGAAGCTGGCCAAGGACGCAAGCTGCAGATTCAAGTCTGGGATACGGCAACTGCGGAAAAACAGTGGACTTCATTGCCTCTCGAAAACGAGACGACATTTCTGGATGACGTGTTCTTCGCGGAAGGCGGACGTCGTCTGTTTTTGGCGACCTATGCGAACAAGTTGCGGGTGTGGGATCGCGCCGGAAATCTAATGATCGGTCCGGTCAATGGCGTTGGGCGGATTCGTGGTACGGAAGATGGACGGTTAGTCGCCTATGTCTCGGCGGAAGGCGAAGGCCGGCTGCTGGATGTCGATACGCAAAAAACAATCGGCCAACCATTGGGCCGCTTTCGAGGTTCCCGCTGTCAAATTGCAATTTCTCCGAATGGAGCACATCTGCTGGTTGAGACGCAGCAGGACACGCGACTGTGGTCGGTTCCCCAAAGAGGATTGAAGTTATTGCCATTCGATGAACAACCTGCGAACCTCAAACGAATCGGACTCCTGCTGAGTGAGGATGGTCAGACGTTGTTGAACTGCGACGCGGGCGGCAATAGAACTACTGTCTGGAATGTCACAAGTGGCAAGCTTCGCGGTCAGCCCCTGAAAGGGGCCTATGGCATCGGCTGCTTCGCGATGAGCGCCAATGGACGTTGGGCGGTAACCGGTTCAGGCCAGAAATATGGTCCAAGAGAAATATACCAGAGCATTTATTTGTGGAATCTGCAGACTGGTAATTCTGTATTTCCAAAGTTGCCGCAACACAAGTATCACACCAGCACGGTGGCATTCACCGCGGATGGAAAACGGCTAGTGAGTGTCGGCGATTATGGAGTGATCTTCGTTTACAACATCGAAAAAGGGGAACTTGTAGCGGGCCCTTTGGAACATCCGGGACTGCCCGAATTGAAGGACTCTCGCAAGATGCGCCTGTCGATCAGTCCAGATCAACAGAAATTCGCGGTGTTTTCCAAGTATGAAGATTCGGTCACGGTCTGGAGCCTCACAGGTGAACGAATCGGTGAGCCGCTCCAGACTCTTCCCGGCCTGACATGTGTAGCATTTAGTCCAGACGGGCAAAGTCTGGTGACGGCTGGAGAGCAAATTCAGGTCTGGAATGGAATTGGCGATCGGCGATCCGTTCGTCAGTTGGATTGTCCGTCGCCGGTGACCGCTGTTGCCTATCATCCCGAAGGTCATTTGCTGGCGATCGCGCATGAAGATCGTTTCGTGCGGATTTGGGATTTGGAATCAGAACGACTAATCGGCCGGCCTTTGCAATCTGAAGAGACCATTCATCACCTTGCGTTTTCCTCTGACGGTCAACTGCTGGTGACATGTGTCGCGACAGGTGCGTTTCTGTATGATCCAATAACAGCCATTCAAGTTGGTCCGAAATTCGTTTCCACGATTTATTGTACGGTCAGAGATGGAGCGCGAGCGATTGCCGGAGGCGTGGGGAGCGACGTTCGCTTGTGGCATCTGCCGGATGCAAGCTCGGATGATGCCGGGGAAGCCATGAAAAGGGTGGAGGTTGACACCGGCCTGACCCTTGATGCGGATGACCTTGTTCAGCCTCTCAGTCCGGAAGCCTGGGAAAAAATCCGCCAGCCGTGAGCGATTTCGGGACGCAGATTTCCATGTCGCCAAGGTCGCCAAACCTTGGGGAGTGGACAATTCCGAATTCAAACCACTTTTGCGAGATCGAGGAAGGCGATCATTGATGGGTTGCCGACAGGAGCGTAATGGCCGGTGAATTTCAGGCCTCCGGTCTTGCGATTGACCTGGAAGACGGCGACGCTGTCGGCTCGCTGGTTGCAACAGTAGAGGAACTCGCCGGTGGGGTCGAAGCTGAAGCTGCGCGGATAATTGCCGCGGGTCCACTCTTCCTCGAGGAACGTCAGGTCGCCTTTGGGACCCACTGAAAAGATTCCAATACTGTCGTGGAGTCGGTTGCCCGCATAGACAAAGCGCCCATCCGCTGAAACCAGGATCTCGGAGCAGAAGTTGCTTCCGGCAAAACCGGGTGGCAGGGTTGAGATCGTCTGACGCGCGGCCAATCGCCCCTTGGCGGAATCGTAGTCAAACAAGACAATAGTCGAGCCTTCCTCCTGAATGGAGTAGAACCAACGGCCGTTGGGGTGAAAATGAAAATGTCGTGGTCCGTCTCCGGGTGGCAGCGAGACTGCGGGCGGATCGCTCGGAGACAGCGTGCCCTGTTTCTCGTCGAACTTCCAGACGAAGATTTGATCCAGGCCCAAATCCACGTGCAGCACGAAGCGTCCTGCAGGGTCGGCTTGAATCATGTGTGCGTGAGTTCGATCATGTCCACTAAATGCCAGGCTGCCTGGTGGAGCGTTCGTCGCTTTCGTCGGGCCGATTTTTCCGGCATCGTGCTTGATGTCTGTGGCGTCACCCAGACGCCCGTCGGGCAGAATCGGTAATACCGACACGGAGCCGCCAAAATAATTGGCCACCAGCAGAAACCGTCCGGATGGGTGGATACTGACATAGGTGGGACCGGCGCCGCCTGAGCGAACAGTGTTGAGCAATTCGAGTTTTCCATCGGCACGATTGATCGCGAAGGAACTCACGGTACCTTCCTTGGTCTCGCCGACCCGATCAGTTTCGTTCGCGGAATAGAGTCGTGTTTCGGCGGTATTCAAAACCAGACAACTAGGACTTGTGCCCAGCTCGTGAATTCCGGCAGGCGTCATTGCGCCGGTGGCTCGATTCACCTGGAACAGATGAATGCCCCGACCATTACCCGGTGGTAAATCCACCTGTGTGGGTAAGACATCCCGGAGCGGAGAACTGAATGTGCCGACATAGGCCATGAGTGGCAAAATATCCGCCTTCGATTGTGCCTGGAGC
>JAQGHT010000017.1 GCA_028291565.1 Planctomycetaceae bacterium
ACCGCTAATTTACGCTAATCAGGATTTCATCCTACAAGGGTCGTCAGGCAACACAATTGCGACTTCCTTGTCTTTATTAGCGTTGATTAGCGTTCCAGCTTCCCCTGTTTTCCGGAGTGACGCGCAATAGCGAATGAAAACACATTCGTAATGGAATCAATTTGCTGGCTTTGCCGCCTGTACCGTTGTCTCGAAATCGATCAACTTATTTTGGTAGTGCGCCTAAAGATCGATGCAATGTTTAGTGTCGGAATCATTGGTCACTTGTCATTTGAGACGAATGGGCATTTCACAAATGACAATTGACAAGTGACCGGTGACCGCATCCCGAGCCGATGTCGGGCGACATTCATTGATGCTCGGGGCCTAATCGTCTTCCTCGTCATCTTCGTCTTCGTCATCGAAATCAGGATGTAGGGGGTCATCGGGATCAAAAAAGAAATCCCCGAGCCCCATCGGAACGGCGCTGCCACCCAACGTCTGACCGCGACGCTGGGCAAGTTTCTGCAGGTCTAATGCTTCTTCACCCAGGCAACGAAACAGGGCCTCTTTCCAGGCCTGATCGCGCGACATCGGATGCTTGGGATCCTGCAACATGCGCTTGATCGCATATCGTAAGACATTGATTCCGTCTCGCGTCGAAAAATCGAGTTTCAACGCGTGGGCTTGTTGCAGGAACTCTACCGTCAGGCTGATCAGGTCGGCTTCGACAAACGGCAAATGGTATTTCAGAATCTCGAATTCTTCGTGCTTACTCGGGAAACCCAAAGCCAGTGTGGGTTGCAGGCGACTGAGAATGTAATCGGGGATTTCGAATGTCGATTCATCATCGTTCATCGTTACAGCGCACCGGAAATCACGATGCGCCTTGACCGTAATCCCGGCCACAATGGATTCGATATATCTCCGATGATCGAGTAGCGGGGCCAGGCTTGCCCACGACTTCTCGTTCATGCGATTGCCTTCATCCAGCAGGCAAATCCCGCCGCGAATCATGGCGGTGACGAGTGAAGAGGCGTGATAAATGATTTTACCACTTTCCGCCAGCACCGGCGTCACCAGCAGGTCTTCAGGCCGAGTGTCGGCGGTACATTGGAAAATGTAAAGCTCTTGCTGCCGGACCTTGGCCCCTGCCATGGCTAACGTTGTTTTGCCAATACCGGGAGGTCCAACCAGCCGCGGAGCGAGCGGCATGTCTTTGGCATCAACAACCAGCCAGCAGGCCAAAAGCTGCTTGAGAACTTCACGCTGACCAATCCATTCGCCGTCTGATTGGTCGGGATGACTCAGAAACAAGCGAACGCCTTGGATTTCAATCTGATTCGTGGCAGTCGCGTCGGCGATCGGTGGGGATTCAGACATGTGTGCCTATGAGCGGAATAATACCTGGGACAACTCGGCGCGCCACCAATCGAGATGATGGCAAACGACAAGCCGCCTCATTGTAAGTTATTCCGGCACAAAATCGACAGTCAGGGCTTTACCTCGTTTGCGGAGGGACGAGCACAAGTTGCTGGCATGATCACTCGGCAGTCGCTTGCCCGAATCTGTCATCGAGTAAATTAAGCCCGAAGCGGCCTATCAGCCGGGCGATTGGCGATCAGGCGGCTCGGCTTTCTCCGCATGATGACGACGAGTTTTGCACAATCGGCAGCGAGATTTGAGATGTCGCCGGCGCCGTTGCCGCTTGGGCCTCGATTTCCTTGGATGTTGCCACGGATGGCCGTCCAAATCCCAGCCACCTGGTGCTCGGCCACAGCAAATGTGCATTTTCTTTCAGCCAGTCCCAGCGGAAATAGTACTTCTGATAACACCGGGCATGCCATTCTCGCACGTCGTCATGAGTCAAATGCTGGTACCGCATTACCGGAGTGTACACATTGTATTTCGTGTAATCGAAGTCCGCAATATCCTCTCGAGCCTGATCAAAAAACTCTGTGCCAGGATACGGAGTTACAATATTGAAATTGGCGAACGTCGGATTGACCGATTTGGCATAGCGCAGCACGGCCTTGATCGACTGAGCCGTATCTTCTGGAAAGCCAATCATAAACCCGGCGACTGTTCGAATTCCCAATCGCCGACAAGTTTCGACGAACACTCGCTGTTTGTCGTCGTTGATGGGAGCCCGTTTGTAGTGCTTCAAGGTCGTTTCATCGGGTGTCTCGATCCCGACCGTGATGCTGGTCAAGCCGACTGACTTGAGCAAATCCAGCGTTTCGGGTCGCAGCAGGTCGATTCGGCTCTCAATCGAAAACTGCACTTTTCGCGGCAAATTGCCGATCAACTCCGCAAGTCGCAGGACTCGCTTTCGATCCAATCCGAAGAGTGGATCGCGAAATTTGAATGAACGAAAACCATAATCGTGCATGCCGCGACGCATTTCGTCCGTCACACTTTCAGGCGATCGAAACCGGGTCTTATTTTCAATAATAATGTACGGACAGTAGTTGCACGTGAACGTGCAGCCTCGACTTTGTTGAATCAGGCCGGTGGGAAATTGCGAAAAGTCATAGCCAATCCGCAGTTTCTTCGGTTCGAAGAGATCCCAATCGGGAAACGGCAGATCGTCCAGATTTTTTATGGATCCGACGGGAATCGGGCCGGGTTTCTGATTCAGGACTTCGTCCAATTTCCAGAGTAATTGTTCCGGCTCTCCCTGAATCAAACGCACCGGTAAGTCTGCGAATGCCTCTGGCAGGGTGGTCGCCAGAATTCCCACGACCAGAATTGGTGCCGCAGGTCGCTGGCGAACGACTTCGCGGATCGCGGCAAGCTCCAGATTCAGCGTGATTAGCGAGGGGCAGAAGACGTAAACATCGCCGTTTGCCGGCACTTGATCTTCGGAATACTGGACTTCGTGGCCCAACTGCCGAAAAATGCTGGTCAAATACGCGAATGTCATCGCTGGCGGACGATGGTCCCGTTTGTAAAACCAACGCACAACCTGGCCTCGAAACCCGCCTCCGCTGGCATATTGCCCGACGCCATAACCTCCAGCGAAGTCTTTGGATACATCAAGTTGTCGCGTGTCCCAGAGCACGATCTGCATGCTGTCATCCTTAACATTCAGCGATAGGTTTGCCCTCCATGGCAGACCGCTTCCGGGTGAGTTTACCATCTCGCTTGAACAGCAACGAGATCAGTTTTTCAGGGACCTGCCAAAACAATCCGGCGAGCGTTGGCCGTAAGGCCAATGGTTTTTGCGATAGAACCAGCGTTTCTGATGAACTCGAGCACGCGGTGACTGACTTTCTCCAGGTCCAATCTGGACACCCTGAACCCAGCATTTACTATCCGGCCTGTGCCGAAATGCTCTCCAGGAACTCACGGGACTGAGTTTTCGGTCGTAAACCAATCTGGGAACAGGCCTTCTGCTAAAATCGTCCGACCATCGCGAATGATTTCCAATTTCACGGTATCTCCAGGGCGATAACGTTCCAGGAGTCTCGACTTAAAGTGGTCCATGGTCCGAAATTCAGTGTTTCCTCCCACTGAAACAATCAAATCTCCTTTTTGTAACTGCAAGTTCTTGGCCAAACCCGGAGGCCGCAGGGAGATTACTTTCAAGACCGATTTTCCCTCGCGAAAACCTGCCTGGGCCAGCCCCTCTCCGCCAAGGGTATAGCCGAGGAACCCCAATTGCAGCGGGACACTCCGCAACGACTTTCGCCATCCGAGGTCCGTCTGACGCCACGTCGCTGAAGGTTTCAACTGCAATTCCAGATCAACCGAATTTGCACTCGCCCCCCCTGCCCTTGGTGTGCTTCGCATGACAGACAGCAGTATTGGCTGACCATCCGGGGCGTGATGCAAAGCCCAGCGGATGTCATATTCTGATCGGATTGGAATGTCATTGATGCGTCGAATCACGTCGCCGGCTTTGATCCCTGCAAATTCCACGGCCGATCCAGGCTCAATGGATTTCACCAGCTGGCCGTTTTGCGGCGTAACAGTCAGCCCCAGGTTTTCCGGCAAGGGATATCCGAACAACAGTTTTCGATCGAACTTCCCGTCGTGAAACGCTTGCAGATGGCGGTATTCCTGGACCTGGTGGCAATGGACGCAACCTTCATGGTTGTCCTTCAAGAGCGGGATCGATTCGGGCTGCGAAGGACGAGCGAATAAGGGATGTGTCTGGGTCCTGATCACTGCGGCGCGTTGGTCCGCTGGAGTCTGTTGAACAGTCCGGTGCGTTGAAAGCACGTTGGACATGGTTTCGAGTAGCGACTCGCGGCTCATGCGGGAGTCGGCAACGCGATCATCACGGCCTCCATATCGGCTGTAGATATTCAGGTCGGCGTCAAGGAAAAAACTCGTCCAGGTCGTATCGTAGTCGAACTCAAAGCGCGCCACGTCGACGTGATTCATCTGGCCCAATCGGACGCAAACAAAATCACGGCGCGCGATCGCAATTTGATTGTCTTGATGAGCCACCTGCCCATCCCACACAAAGCAGTCGGGTCAACGCACACATCGAAAGACGACGAACAACGGCTTCCCCGTTTCGCGGGCCAGTTTGCAGGCCGAAGCGAGATCCGTATGCCAGCCCGCAACTTGCGTCTGAGCCGACACCCCAGCGGCTTGAATCAACAAACACAACATGACGAACGCGCGGAACATGGAAAACATCCCAAAACAATACGACTGAAAACTTCGCTTCGGAGCAGCATTGCCCGAGCCCCCAAATTTTATCGCCAGCATCAATGGCTTGGCTAGGTTCAGCTCAGCTATACTGCAGCGGCGGGTACGACTGGCGACTCGGACGATCCGCGCGTCTTCTCGCTGGTGCAGTGAAGCCGATTTATTATCGTGGGGAACGAGTTATGGATTTCACGCCATCAAATCGCCGGACAACATTGATCATCGCTTTGGCCGTTTGGCTGGGCGTGATCGCGGCAACACAGACCGTGTCGCACCGGATGTTGGCCGCTCAGGAAAGCCCGCAAGCAGCCGAGTTTCCCGCTGAGTTTCTCCATTGGATACCTGATAGTCACAATCCCATTTTCACTGGAGCGGGGCCAGATCATTGGGATGTCAAGATCCGAGAACGCGGTTGGATTCTTCGGGAAGGGGACGCCTGGAGTTTATGGTACACAGGGTACGACGGAACAAAAACGGGACGACGGATGCTCGGTTACGCGACATCGTCCGATGGTCTATCGTGGACACGTTTCGCTCAACATCCGCTTGACGATCAGCATTGGATCGAAGACGTCCAGGTGCTGAAGGTGGATGACGTCTATTATATGTTCGCCGAAGGCTTGAATGATCAGGCCCAATTACTGGTTTCGAAGGACAAGGTCCACTGGCAACCACGCGGAACGCTGGATATTCGCTATACCAACGGCAAGCCGATCACACCTGGACCATTCGGTACGCCCACTGCCTTCTACGAAAACAAGGCCTGGTATCTGTTTTATGAACGCAGCGACCAAGGCATCTGGCTGGCGAAATCGACCGACCTGGCGGTTTGGCACCATGTTCAGGACGAGCCCGTTATCGGTTTAGGTCCGAATCATTACGACGCGAAAATGATTGCCATGAATCAGGTTCTGAAACACGACAACAAGTATTATGCGATGTATCACGGCAGTGGATCTGTCGAAAAGCCCAGTGTGTGGACCACGAATCTGGCAGTGTCTTCCGATCTCATTCATTGGAAGAAATACCCTGGAAATCCGCTCCTTCCGGAAAAAGAGAACAAATCCAGCGGAATTCTCGTGAACGACGGAAAGAGATATCGCCTCTATACTATGCACGACACAGTGCAGGTTCATTTTCCAAAGTAGAAAGACCGCAGTCGAATGGCGAAGCTTGGAGTCAACATTGATCATGTGGCAACAGTCCGGCAGGCTCGCAGAACCATTGAGCCCGACCCTGTCTGGGCTGCAGCATTGGCAGAATTGGGTGGAGCGGATGGTATTACGCTGCATCTGCGGGAAGATCGGCGGCATATCCAAGAGCGGGATCTGCGAGTTCTCAAGCAAACAGTGCAAGTCAAGCTGAATCTGGAAATGGCGGCTGATCCCATTGTCACATCGATGGCCTGTGACGTCATTCCGCACCAGGTCACGCTGGTCCCGGAAAAACGCGAAGAAGTCACGACCGAAGGAGGTTTGGATGTCATCGCGAATTGTATGCGAATCAAGACGTGTATGGAGCAACTTGTCAATCTGGGAATTGAAGTCAGTATGTTTGTCGATCCAGATCCTCGACAAATTGAGGCGTCCCACAATATGGGAGCCAAAGCAGTTGAACTGCACACGGGCCGTTATGCGGACGCAAACAACGAACGCGATCAGGATCACGAGTTCGAGGCTTTGGTGTCAGCCGGAGCATTCGCCATTGAACGCGGGCTGATCCTGCATCTGGGACATGGGCTGACTTACCGCAATGTGCAGCGAGTTGCCCGAATCTCAGGTGTTTCCGAATTGAATATTGGCCATAGTATTATCGCCCGCTCGATCATGGTCGGTTTTCAGCAGGCGGTTCGGGAAATGAAAGATTTGATTCGCTGAATCCTGCCAGCTCTTCGCGGACGTCAAACCCGCTCCGTTTGGCCGTTCGCAACTGTTCCACAAGTGCCATGATTCGCGGAACGGCTTGCTCCGGCTGCAGACCCCGTTGATGAATGTTTGAGATCAGGTTCCTCCGGGCATCGGTGTCGCCTGATCGCGGCCGATAAGCGAAATAGGCCGACAAACTTTGAGCCGTCGCCAATCCTGGCCGTTCCCCAATCAACAGGACGACCACTTCGGGATCGAGCAGTTCGCCGATATCGTTGAGAATGCCGACGCGGCAATACCGAACGACGAACGGCTGACCCACTTTCCAACCCCGTTCTCTGGCTTCCGAAATTATTCGCGGCAGCAGCCGGGGAACTTGTTCGATAACTGCTGCGGCAGACAGGCCGTCTCCGATCACAATTTGCAGGTCTGCCTGATCCGGACAGCTACTTTGCAAGGTGTCCCGAGACGCCAGATCGAGTCGCCGCCCCAAATCTGGACGCATGAGATATTGGGATTTGGAACTTGCTTGAGACTGCACCGTAAAAAGTTGCCACTCGGCAACAAAGCTTGTACCGAAATCGCGTTCAATTTCGAGCTCAGCATGGACCGCATCTAAGGCCGCCGCGTGATCGCGCCGAAGTTCCAACTGCGTCCGAGTGTGATAGCCAACTCCGGCACGCCCTACGAAAATGCGAGCGGGAGTCTGTTGGTGAACACTCGCCAACCAGTCCGGAGCAGTTGGCGCGACTGCATCAGGTATGGAACCGGGTGGAGTGATTGAATTAAGAGAATCCTCAGTCATTTCCAGTCAGTTCCAGTACCCCGGATGGCGGACCCGGAAAAACATGGCGCGCTCGAATCCACCACCAGCCTGTCAGCACGAAGATGGAACCGGCGACAACCCAAACGGCGTTGTCATTCGGCGGCTGCATCCCGATCACAATCAATCCCAGGCATCCCACAACAGAAATGATCGCGGCCGGACGGTACCACACTCCCATGCTCCACGGCCCCATCCGGCGCCAGGATTTTCCGTAGGCAAAGTATCCCAAAACTGTCGGCAATACGTAAGACAAGTACAGGAAGATCACGCACACGGCGGTGATTGTGGAATATACGGGCGTGTAGACTGTGAAAACAATCGCTGAGACCGCAACGGCCCAGATCGCTGCCACGGGACTTTGAAACGTGGGACTCACCAGTCGCAGTCGATGTGAAAAAGGCAGGCCTCCGTCACGAGCAAATGCATAGGTCATCCGCGAGGCCGAAGTGACCGTTGCCAGACCACAAAGATATTGTGCCACACTGATCGCAGCAAACAAGACTAAGGCGAGCGAAGTGGGCAGCACGCTCCGCAAAGTCCAGAAGACCACTTGCGTCCCGTGCTCCGCAGCCTCGGATACAGACGGCATCGCCAATACCAGGGCCGACAACAAGATCCATCCGGCCACACCCGAAACCAGTACGGACCGCACGATTCCCCGGGGCACATTCTCCGAGGCTCCGACTGTTTCTTCCGCAGTATGGGCCGACGCGTCGAATCCCGTGATGGTGTAAGCCGGCAACAAGATTCCCAGCAGACACAGCCACCAGATTGATTCCGTCTGGGGCCAGACATGATCACCAGACGGCAATCCGCTGAAGTTGGTGAATGTCACCAGACGCGTCAAATCGTGAGTCGGGGCAAATACCAGTAGTGCCGCAGTTAAGATCGCGGAAACAATCAAAATCAGATAACCGCTGAAATCGGTCAGCCAGGCGGTGACACGAATGCCCAGATGATTGAGTATTGCTTGAGAGCCGGTGATGAGCAGCATGGCGATGAACTGCTCGAAATCACCCGGTTTCACGTGAGGCCAAAATGCCCCCATGCAGAAATGAAACGTGCCGACATTGATTGCGGCGAGAACCGTGATCAGGCCAGCCAGATTGAACCAGGCCGTCGCCCAACCCCAGCCACGTCCTCCCAGAATTGAAGCCCAGTGATACAGTCCGCCAGCGGTCGGAAACGCGGATGCAACCTGCGCCATCGCCAGCGCGACAATCAATGAAAAGGCACAACTCAATGGCCAGACAATGCCGATCGCAGCTCCACCCACACTGCAGATTCCAAGATGAAAGGAAGTAATCCCGCCTGCGAGAATACAGATCATCGACAACGACACAGCGAAATTCGAGAAGGCGCCCATCCGCCGGGCTAATTCCTGGGTATACCCCATCTCTCGCAACGTAGCGACGTCATCGGCGATCGTCGATTCTGATTCGGAGGACTCGGCCATAGAGAACAGGTTTTCGCGATGGAATTGAAATCAACTCAGCTCCACACTTGCAATCAAATGCTGATCAAGTTGCTCCGGCAACACGTTTGTAAAATGGCAGCTTGACAACGGTGGCCGCGACCCGTTGACCGCGAATATCGACCTCCAACGCCGTCCCTGGACTGGCAGTATCAGCACTGACATAGGCCATGGCAATCGATTTATCGAGCGTTGGCGATGCGGTTCCCGAAGTGACTTGACCGACTTTGCGACCATCCGCCGCAAATACATCCGTCCCTTCACGAGCGATTCGTTTAATGACCAATTCGAGACCCACGCGTTTAGGCCGAGCCGTATTCGCCTTGGCCTGAACCAGTGCATCCCGCCCGATGAAGGGACCTTTATCAAGTTTCACGGCAAACGCCAGACCAGCCGTGAACGGGTCAACCGTCTCGTTGAGCTCATGACCATACAGCGGCATGGCCGCTTCGAGCCGCAAGGTATCACGACACCCTAATCCGGCAGGCAACAGGCCTGCATCTTTTCCGGAATTGAACAGCGCTTCCCACAATGCGACGCCGTGCTCGGCCGGCAGCATGACTTCGAAGCCGTCCTCTCCCGTGTAACCAGTGCGGCTGACAATCCCAGTGTGGCCCATGATCTGGGTTTCAACAGCCCAATAATAGGTCAGTGCGGAAATCTCGGCGGTAACCAATGGCAATAATAGCTTCACCGCCAGTGGACCTTGAATCGCCAGCATAAACCAGGTCGGCGTCAGATCGGTCAGTTGAAAATCGAAATCCACACGTTGTTTTTCAATCCATTCGAGAATCTTGAGGCGATTGGACGCGTTGACCACCAACATGTGATGGTCGGCCATGCGGTAAACCAGAACATCATCGAGCACGCCGCCCGTCTCATTTGTCACGAGCGAATACTGTATTTGCCCCGGTTGCAGAGCACTTACGGCATTGGTTGTGATGTGATTCAAGAATCGTTCGGCATCTGGTCCAGTGAACTTCAACCGGCCCATGTGAGCGATGTCAAACAATCCCGCCGACTTGCGGACGGCATGATGCTCAGGGGTGATGGCGGTATATTGAATCGGCATGTCCCAGCCACCGAACTCGACCATTTTCGCACCATGAGACTGGTGCCAGGCATGCAACGCCGTTTGCAGTAGAGACATTTGATTGTGGATTCCCGCGAGTAAAAACGAATTACCTGGCAAACGGCACGCCGTCCGAAATGGTTGAAATAGTGATCGGCTCCCAAAGCAATCGGGGCAGCCGAGTGGCGTCAAGCCCCGAATGTTTGTCCGAAAGTACCCAAGTCGACGCCTCGCACCAAGGATCTCATTCGAATCAGACCTCAAAACTGACACCATGAGGTATAAATGAAGGGCGGCGCTCTAGCAAGCCAAGCGCCCTTCAAGTTCTGATCGCATATTACAGCGGTTTAATCTTGCGCCTTCCGGTGACGTGCCACTGCTTGATGACTGTACTCAGTCATCAAGCAGTGCCTACGGAGCGGTGAAATGCACTGCTTGAACGCTGAGCATCCCGGCGCGCCGGGATTCAAGCAGTGGCACGATTCATCACCGAAAACCGGAACACAAAAGGTTAAATCGCTGTAGCGAGGCGAGCAACTTTAAAACTGAAAACCGCGCCAACGGCGCTCCGATAAACCTTCTCTCCAAGAGTTATCGGAGATCTGCAAGAATCTTTCTGCAAGTTACGAATCCACGGTCCCTCCACCGTCACTGCCCGGCACCTCTTATTTTTGACCATTCGATTCCTGCTTGGGAGCGTCGACATGCACCTGCGGAGCTGCCTGGCCGCGAAATTCAAACACTTGATCGGCTCGGTTCTGAGTCAGATAGGAAGTCAGATCAACTCCCATTTCGCGTAACGCCGAAAAATGCGACTGCTGTTGAGCCGCTGCAATCCGATCGGCCGCGTCGCGCACTTTGGCGTCGGCCAGACGCTGATCTCGAACAAACACATGTTGCGTCTCTTTGATTTCCAGCTCGGACTTCGAACGCAAGCGATTCAACTCGAGTTCGTGCCGGACTTCATCTCCTTGTTCCGAGCGGCGTTTGGCCGCTCTGGCCAGCTGGCTTTCCAGACGAAAACTCTCCAATTCCTGCGACTGCTGCTCGGTGGCGCGGTCCAGTTGCAGTTTCGTTCGCGCTTCGATGGCCTGATTGTGCATTTGTTGCAGCGAATTGGCCGCGCCGTATCCACGATAAACGACTGTGTGGATGTGATAGCCATTCTGCCTCGCCCGGCTTGCCAGTTGCTTGTACGTGGCGATTTCGTTCAACTTCTCGGTGTTGTGTTTAAAGGCCTCGAAATCAAACCGGCCCGTGAATTCCACAACGTCCGCAGTCGCGGCGTTGACGAAGTCACCAATGGGGTCGTGCGTCGCATCGAGCATCAGATTGATGTCGACGAGTTCAAAGAAGATCATCAGCCGGATCGTCAGGACTGCGTCGTCCTGGGTCCGTACGCTGTGCACATCATGATACATCTGGTCGGGCATCAGCCACAGCTTCTGAAAAACCAGGCCGTTCGGAACCTTTTCCACACCCTCAGAGCCACCCTTTGAGGCGTGCCAGGAAAACGTATGCAGCCATTCGCCAGGTTGTGGCACAAACAGATCGGGACCATAAACAATTCGACGCGTTGTTTTGCCCGAGAGTTGACCATTGACACCGGCCGTATGCGAATAGACGACCACGGCCTCTTTCGAGGCAATCTGCAAGCCTTCCGCCCGTTCGATCTGGTCGTGAATCCGCGGATCGCGCCAGACCTCGGCCGGTCCAATCACGTGCTCCTGATGTCCATCACGAAACCGAATGATCAGATAGTCGCCAGGATGTGCGATGTACTGCATCATTTCCTGAAATTCAGACCGGCCGCGCCAGACACATTTGGGACCGACCAGGATTTCTCGAGTTCCGTCCGCTCGAGTCATCAACACGCGGGTGCCATCGGGAATCGTGTAGAAAAACATACCGAGCCTCGGTCTGGAAGGATCCGAAATAAGACGTGGAGACGTCTGCCGGGAATACGCTTCCGCCCGGCACGCTTTTTGGGAATTGGCCAATTTCGACAGCGTGCTACTGCGTAATGCTGAGGCGGGGCGCGACGGACTTTGGGAAATCTCAGCCAGCGGCGAGGTGGACCCGGTAAAATCACAGGCCGTTTCCGTGAACTCATTCAGAATGGAATCGACAGATTCGGTTTGAAGTTCGATCCCGTGCCGGATTAAAGCCGCACGAATCTGCCGTTCTGGAGCCTGGGTCAGACGCACGTCTTGCCCCAGCACGAAACTCAGTTTGTCAGCGAGGCCCACATTGTCCGCATCAATCACTGCAACATACAGTCGATCTTCATCTTTCGCGTACGGAATGCAGACATTCTCCCAACAAATACTCGCGGGCATCATGTCCGTCACGCTGGACGGAATTTTCGCCGTTGAAAGATCGACATGACGCGGAGCCGTTCGTTTAGAAGAAAAACTCGACGGACGTGCCCAGGACGCGACGATTTCGTCCGCATCATAGCGCGCGTCATTCAGTGCGCCACGTTGTCTCAGGAGCTGATAGTCCATGTCGAAGTGTGAACATGAAGTAGACGTGAAAGTGCCGCATTCCATCACCGCGCGGGGAGCGAACGGATACTGGAATGCGGTTAAGTGACTGACATCAATTATTCAGCGGTCGATGAGCAGCTGTCAAGGTGCGAATGATTACATTGGTAACTCAACGACCTCGCCATCCTGATATTGCACCAACTTACTGAAGAGTGCGGGGTCGATGTCCTGCAGAGACCGCGTTGCCCCGTCCATGAACAGAGCCGAAAATTTCTTGATGGTACCGAGACACTTGAGGGGATTTTCGGGGTCGAACACCAACCCGCCGGGCTTGGTCCAGACGTCGGCGACGTCGTCTCCTGCCTCCACTGCCAGCAGTGTATTCGATGTTCCATCCGTGATATTAGAAATTCTTAGACCGACATCGTTTTGGAACGGCGCACCTTTTCCTGTGAACACATGCACCGAAGTTTTGCCTTCCGGATTCGTGCCAAACACCTTGGGCATTTTCGAAATTAATTTCTTATTGTTTTCACTATCCCAGGGCTCATCCAGTTTGAACTGCTGATAGAGCGCCGCCTGGTCCAGATACGGCAACAGATAGACACGCCAGCTCAGACCAGGATGCGGCTGATCTTTGTCGGACGGACCATTGAGCGCCGGAAATCCGTTGAAAGTATCATGGTAATTGTGAAACGCCAGCCCGATTTGTCTGAGTTGATTCCGCTTTCGCATTTCATCGGCGGAGTGTCGGGCTGCTGCGAATGCGGGTTTCATCAATTCGGGGAGCTTTTCACAATTCTTGGGGTGCGGAATCGTGAATGAAAGCATCTTGCCACTGTTCAGAAATTTGGTTTCCTCAACGAATTGAGTCACGTAAGGAATGAACGGAGCCTGCAGAGGATCATTCTTCATGGATTCTTGCGCCTTAACGATCTCTCCCTTCGCCCACGTCCAATATGAGTCCAGCAGGCCAAACAACCCACTCGCCAATTGTTCGGTCTTGAATTGCATTTCAATCTGAACCAGTTCAGTCGCATCCAAGTCGAAAGTAATCGCCGCTTCCTGGGCCCCGAGAATATAACCACTGAACAATGCCGCGAAAGGTGGAAGTTGAGTGACGGTTTCCTTCAACGTTGCTTCTACCGCCGAGGCGTCAAATGCCGAAACGAGCATCTTGTTACCCGCGGCGTCCAACCGTTTCGTCAACGGCGAATTCGCAACAGTCGAATCGCGCGCCGCAATCATCTTTTTGACGAACTCAGCCTGCCCCACGATTAAGACTGAGTCGTTAATGAATCCAATCGCGACATTCTCGTTCGGCTCTTTACCCACCAGCAGGCTGACGCCTTCACAGTCCTGGACGTCAATTCCCTGCAAATTTTTGGTCAACGCGACAATCACCGACTCGAAGTCAATGGGGGCGCTGTTCCGCACAATGACGCCAAACTCGGGGGGGCCATTCTGAAATCCGGTGGCAGCTTCTTGCGCCACACTCTTGTCTAGCAAAATGACAAATTCGTCCACATACTGCGGCGCTAGTCCGAACTCCGCCGTCATGCGGTTCATCTGTCCGATTGGTCCAAATGCGATGTCCGGGGAATCGGCGTTGAGAATTTCCGGCGGCAATTGCTCGCGAATCGCCTTGACTACAGGATGTTCGAAAATCCGCCGCGGATGAATCACCAGCGCCGCAAACGTATCGGCTGGCACATACGTCAGATCGAGACGGGGCGAAGCGGGGGCCAGGGGAGTGACTGGCTCCGAAATCTTCGCTGTTTTTGTGGTCGCTTCGGCAGCTGACTCTCCAAATGGATCAGGACTAAGAATCTGAGAATCGGCAGGTTGGACCAGCAACGCGAATTGATCAGGCTTGATCGTCTTGGAAACCCGTCGAACAGACCCATCAAACAGCGCGATCAGGAACCTGTCTCCGACCTGGCCTAGACATTTCAGTGGATCTTTGGGATCGAATTCCAGGCCACCCGGTTTGGTCCAAATCTCGGCGCGATCCGGGCCGGCTTCGACACACATGATGGTGTTCGACGTCCCATCGGTGATGTCTTGCATCCGGAGGCCCTCGTCGTTCTTGAAAGGGGCTCCATTTCCTGTCAAAACCTGCATGCGGGTCTTGCCCTCGGCATTTGTCCCATAAATCTTGGGCATCTTGGCGATCAGCGTCTTGTTGTGTTCGCTATCCCAGGCTTCATCTAGTTTGAATTCCGAATAGAGCCCAGCTTGATCGATGTATGGCAGCAGGTAGACCCGCCAGCTCAATCCGTGTCCGGCGTCCTTTTCGCCGTTTCCGTTGAGAGCCGGGAAATGATTCATGGTGCTATAGAAATTGTGGAATGCGAGCCCGACTTGCTTGAAGTCATTCAGCCGCTGGATTCCCCCGTCCGGCGCCTGTTTAAGACGTTTCTCGCCGATCGCTTTGATCTGCTTTTGAACTGCGGAATCGATTTTTGCAGGAACCGGGGCCGGTCCAGTGATCGGCGTTTTGGCCGGCGCCGGCGCATTTGAAGCAACAGCCGGAGTCTTCGCGGGAGCTGGTGTAGGGGCGGCAACAGGCGGGGACGCGGTCTCTTTTTTCGCAGTGCTGGTAGCTGGCATCGCCGCATCGCCAGTTTTGGGCTGACTGCCGGTTTTGGGAGAACTGTCGGCCGCAGGTGTCTTCTTGACTTCAGGACTTCCCGCCGCCGGAGCCACCGTTTTCGATTTGTCGGTCTTTTCAGCCTCCTGACGAGCGCATCCACACACCAAGCTGAACGCCAACACCAGACTCAGTCTGCGCCACCACGTAAGTTTTTTCATAAGAGTTCTTTCGATGTTATCGCGTCGCCGTGGGCAACTCACCCAATTCGTGTCGACATGCAGGATCAGCATATTAGAGCGGTTTCACTCTGAGTGTTCCACGAAAAACAGCAAATTCCCCGATCAAAACCGTTAGAAGTCCGGAACGCCCAAGTTTGGCTCACAATAGGTCCGTGTCGTAGCAAACGTCTGCGCGAATGTCGGCAGTATTCGCGCGAAGTCTATCACAAATGCGACACGTGATGTCCAGGCGCTTGCGGTCCAATACCGCTACGATCGGAGCCACAATATGAGGCGCGATTCAGTCGCGAATTTGCCTTTCCCGACGCGATAAAGATTGGCGGATTCGATAAAATTGTTTGTGATTCTCACTTTTGTGTCATAAATCGGAAGAACTAACGAGATCTGTGAATGAACGGTGTTGCACAAACTTGCTGAAAACGCCGGGCCTGATGTTTTCAGGATCGCGAATCAATCGCTAGCGCATTCGCCTATTAGGAGGGCGAGGCGGTGCAAGCGAAAATTCGGGGTCAACACGCGAAAAAGTGGCGGTTGAATTGAACCGTTTCGTCGATCCCCCGCCACCGGGCTTGCCCCGGTGGGTCCACGGCCTATGCACTACAACCTCGAATTTTCGTCCTCCAAAATACCGACAGGATACACTTCGCCGGTCCTGAAACGGCACGGACCGGACACGCTTCGCCATTTCCAGACGGCAAACCAAGAAGCTGCCAACAACCTGATTTTTCTGTAGGCGATGTCTCTCCGAGGGTGTGAGATTTTGACGTAGGACAGGTTTTCAACCTGTCAGTGCTCCGGAAACGGACAGGTTGAAAACCTGTCCTACCGATTTATTCACACCCTCTCCAAGACTCGCAGTCAAAGAGGTTTGCCGTTCAGGCAAACTCTTCGACGTACCAGTTATTTGGCAGATTCTAAGAACGCATTAGTCGGGTTAACCCGAATTCTGTACCCAATTGGCGAGCGTTCTGTACCAAGATGGTCTGGACGATTTCAAAATCTGGAATCGGTGTGACACACCGATTGGCAAGGAAATCGTCCTGTGGCTCCAACTGGAGATGAGACCTGAATGGCAATGCCGTCAGCGATTTCTGTGGCCAATCTCGCCAGAGATTGGGGCGGTTTACTCCATGTTTGGACCGAAGTCCGAGGTTTGGCAACCTTGGCTACGGGGAAATCAGCGTCCGAAAATCCCTTACGGCGTAACCCTCCGGAGTCGATCCTAAACTCGGCTTTGGCCATCTTTCCAAACAAGTTAATCGATCAATGCTTGAGATTTGAAACGCAGAGCCAAAGAGGACACGTAGAATTCCCACTTAAAAACCTCTGTGCCCCCTGTATCTCTGTGTTTCAAAATTCTGTTTAGATTATTCAAGCACCTTGGAATCGGATGGTCTTTGAAACAACCGAATATTTCAAATTCTCTAGGGAATTTGCATCAGGCCGTCCACGCAAGGTGGCCAAAGTCGAGCTAAAACGGCACCGACCGGACACGCTTCGCCATATCTTTGCGATTGAGTCTACCGTAGGCTTCGGCGAGTGGTTGAAATTCCAGAGCAGTCAATCCTCTGCCATTTCGCAATCGGGACTCCGCGATGGTGATCGTCCTTTCGTACTGCGTCGAACGGTTCAGCTGTGTCAGGGCCAGGGCCAGATCATCGTCGAACGAGTGTCCTGCCTGGTGCAATTTCCAATACAAATCCACAGCCGCCGCGACATCTGTCGTGCGGTCCGCGACGACGGCTTGCAGTTGGAGACGATGCCGTGGAACTTGTGCTTGTGCCGCCAATCGAACAGCTTCATCGGTTGCGTCAATTTCCTTGCGGAGTCGTTCTTGATACTTCAATTGCTCAAGAATCCACGCCATTTCCGTTTGCGCTTGCGGCGAGTCTTCCGGCAGTAGTTCACAAGCCGTGAGCATCCAGGACCAGCGCAGAAAACGCAGCCTCTCATTCGTGCGTAGCGAAGTGGCGGCAGCTTGTAACGCAGCACGGCGATCCGCGGGTTCGAGCTTCGCGAACTCAGCACGTTTCAGGATCTCCTGGTACAAGTTCCCAGTCACGTCAACATGTCCCTGGTCCACGAACTGATCCAACAATTGCATCAATTGGGAAATTGAAACAGGTCCCTTGCGATCGCGCCACGAGGTGTACCATTTGACAGATCCCTGGAGATTGGACAGCCGCAGATTGGCGCTCACCAGGAGCTCGAGCACCATAAATTGATCGGCGTCTGCAGGTTGTTTGTTCCACGCCGCTTCGGCATGGAGCAATGCCTGTTCCGGGCGATCTTCGCCCATTTGCACTTGCGCCAATCGCAATTCATCACGAGCGGTACGAGAAAGCACCGGGAACTGATTCAAGACGCCATACAATTCGTCTCCAGACAATCGCTTGGACCCACGAAGCAGCAGGCATTCCCAGAACTCTCGTGGACCGGAGTTGATCGCCTCTGTATAGGCGCGTTGAATCTTCTCCGTTGGTTGAGCCGGTTCTTGTTGATCCATCGCCCAAGCCAGCAGGAACTTGATTAACGGCTGGTCCGGATGCTGGTCTAGGATGGCCTGGAATTCTCGGCCCGCCTTGGCGTATTTCCCCAGTTGCAGGTCAGCCAGTCCGCGAAACTCGGTCTCGGCTTCTTTCGCCGGCGTGCGTCGATCCACATGCAGAACATGTTTCGGCCTGATCGCGGAACCCACAATCGACTCGATGCTTCGCGCGTCGCCAGTCGACCACTTGCCGCGGCCACCATCGGCCGATGTACAGATCAATCCCTGGGCCAGATTCATCGGCGTCGCTCCGGCTGCCTGATGCGTGATTGTGAATCGCCGCGAGACTTTCCCTTTCGAAATCGCCACCCACTCGATCGGCGAACCTGTCAGCAGGTCAAAGGAAATCTCAATCCAGTAGGGAGCACCTTCCAGAGCAGCTGGTTTGAAACGGAGTTTTCGAGACCTGGTTTCGGGCTTCCCCTGTGGAAGCGTAGTGGGGTTGTTGTCTTCGACCCGTGAGATTTCAAACAATTCGGCCAGTTCCCGATTTGAACGATGGGGCCAGAACGGGATTTCAACATCCAGCCATTCTCGAACTGAATTCGCCCACAGGCCAGTTTCCTGATATCCCAGTTCGTGAGCCACCAATGTGGCTTCGCGCGCTTCCAGTCGAACTTCATAGCCAGGCCACGCCATCCGCAGCCGTCCCCCTTCAAGGCGATGCAGCCCCAGGAGTGGCCGGGATTCGCCCGCCGCATCATTCCAAGCCCAGGAACCGGCCACCGCCTCGGAACGGATTTTCAGAAGTTCGAGTTCCTCAACGGTTGCTGATCCACTGACCGGATTTCGGACGGCCTCGTTTTGCTCAGACAATTGCGTGGTCCATTCGATCGGCATGAAACTCGACGTCGCGCTGCTTGTCGCCAACGGTCTTTCCCACGGCCGCGCATTGTGATGCAGCGCCGCGTAACGTTCTCGCCGAAGCATCACGAGCAATGAATTGATTTCGTCGAGTGTTCGGGGATGCTGGCGGACGTGGATCCCGAAACGAGCGGGATCATAAATTAAGACACCCCCTTCACCGCTGATCAACTGCCAGGGATGTCCAAACTCCTCTCCCCCGGTCAATCCCATGATTGACTTTGTCAGCGATAACGCGTCCCAGCCACTCGTCGCGTCAGAAACGACCTCCTCAGCCTTCAACGCAATACTTCCAGGACTCAAGCCACCCTTGCTCTGGATTTCACGCAGACTTTTGAAATGCGCCTGAATATCATCATGTACCTGTTCATTCTGACGGACCGCAAGACTCAGGCTCGGAAAGAAGAACGACAGACTGCCACCTTCACCTGATATTTCCTGCCATGGCGCACCACTTTCCTCGCCACCCAAGAGCTGCATGATCGTCCGTTGCATGCTGGCCACATCGCTGTCCTGACGTTTTGAAATTGCCTGCTCGAAATCATCAAGCGGTAGCGCAAGTCGCATTCCGTTGAAACCGGTACCCGTCGTCATTCGACGTCGAGGGACAGCAACAGGCACGGCGTCGAACTCGTTGGCAGACCGATCATTCAATTCGGGCTTGCCAACAATCGAAAACCGAACTGCAGGGGCAGACATTCCGAATGCAGTCGCATTCGACCAAAAGGAATACTGGCCACTGATGGCATTCATTCCTGCTGGATCGGACTTGGAAGTGGTACTCGCAGGGGTCCGAAGTCTGTGGACGAGACCTTGCACAGGGTAAATCCGCAACTGGCAACGATCTGTCGAGTCGCCCTTTGTGGTGATAATCAACGCCCCGTCGCGAATGCGATATTCCAGCCCCTTGGCAGCGAGTATCAATTTCAGACCGTCACCAAGTCTCATACTGTTGAAATCACAGTTAATATCCTCTGTATCAACAGCGATCGTTTCTTCCTCCAGCTTCCATTTTCGGATGATCACATTTTCGCCAAGGTCCCTGCGGTATCGATCGACGAGATCCAACAAGTTGGCGTCCACGAAAGAGATCGGCACCATCGCTTGAAGCTTTTGCTCAATCCTTTGTCTCGACTGTTGGTTCCGATCGGCGAGAGGGTCATAAAGTTCGGACAGCTCAAATTGCGGATCAGAATCCAGAAGATTCTGCAGGGAAAAGAACTGCACTTGAGGCGTCTGATGAGCATGGGCTTTGGTCGTAATCGTCAAGTGCGTGGGATGCGCGACGAAACCCAAATTCTTTGCTCCAAGAACATTCGACAAAACATCGTAGATTGTCACTCGTTTCAAGAATGGGAAATCCTCGACAGTGTCCGGCGAAATCGTTTCTTCTTCCAGTTTCACCTTGTCGATCACAACACTCGTGCCGATCCTGGATTGCAGCCACCGCGCGAATTCGTCCAGCGTCATTCTTCCGCCTTTGAAATTGACTTCGCGCATCAGAGCTTCCGCCAGTGGATGCTGCTGGAGGAAAGATTCGGGCAGCAACTGCTGTGAGTTCAACAGTCGATTCAGGCCAAACACCAACGGGGCGGCAGATCCGGTTGGCTCGAACCACTTTTGCCGTATTCCAAACTCGGTCAATTTTGAGTCGTAGTGCCGCGCCAAATGGAGTGCGTCACTGAGTTGACGGTATTCCGGACGTCCTTGAGCACGCAGATTCAACAGCAGCATCAGCGACCGATCCACGGTTTCCAGTTGCCCTGCTTCGAGTGCCAATCGCGTTGATTTCAGCAGGGAATCGATGCGTTTCGACGTGCTCATACCCGCGGCAGGCTTTAACAACGCATGTGCTTCGAGATCTCGCAATACCGCCGCCGGAGCCGCGTTGGCCAGCCATTGCGACGTTAACGGATCTTGTTTGAGCTGCCGGTCGATTGGCCAATTCCAATACTTTCTGCGCGCCTCCGGAGCCACATCCCATTGGGCGAATTCATTTTCGAATTCCAGAATGACAAAAGACGTCTGGGGCGTCAGCAGATTCCATTCGCGATTCAAACGCACGATCGCTTCCAATGCCAACTCACTACCCCCTTCCGGTGCTGCAGCACCCTGAATCCGATTCAAATGCTCATTGCGTTGCTCGGCCCAGTAACGGCCGACAAGGTGATCATGAGGCTCGCTTCCAGCGGTCAATTCGGATTGCAGCTTCGTTGTGATTCCGGCAGAGTTCTCGACTTCGTATGACAGCTTCAGTTTTGAAGAAAACCACATGCGTCCAGAAATGCGCAAAGAATCGCCGGGAATTAGGTCCGTCGGATAATAAATGTCCTCTGGTAAAATAGCGGCTGCGATATCATCGCCCTGAATCCGCACGTTTTTCACGAAGCAAAGACTGGGAGTCCCCGCCAGAACCCACTCAAAAAAGTGCCGCGAATCGCCATGCTGCGAATGGACTTGAAAACATCGTCCACGCGCCTCGCTTGCCATCTGTTTTAAAACGGAATCTCCGGTTGGTGGACTCGGTGATTTTGATCCCTCTTTTGCCTTGCCCTCTTTTGTCGCCTTCGGATCATGGATTTGAAAAACGCCACCTCCCTGTCCCATCATCCCCCCTCCCATCCCTGGTCGCCAGCCGTTCTGTGCAGCGGGTTGCAAAGGAGGTGCCGGAACCACAAACGGTAGTGATAAATCGACCGCCCAAAACTCCGCCCCCGCTTTCGTCAGGTCCAATTTGCAGCGTTTTACCAATTCGCTTCTCAGCTCGGTTGATTCTTTGCTGGCCGTATCAAATCCGTCGCCGATGTAAACCACAATCCGCCGCCGATCACTTTTCGTATCTGCATCGGGCAACTCCGCGAATTCCTTCGACACCGATTGGCAAGCCGCCTGGAAATCGAGACTTCCGATGCACAGCTGCTGTTCGAATTGATTGTTGGCGAGCACCGCCTCTGGCGAACCGGTCTTCAGCCAACCCGCATGCAGCGGACGAGGTTCAACATCGACGCAAACAATGCGAAACCGGTCCTGATCGCGGAGATTGGAAATCAATGCGTTCAGAACTGGACGGACACGGGCCAATGAGCGCGTGCTGGTTGACGTTTCGGCGAAAACCAAGAGATCCGCTGCGGGGTTCTTGGCTTCAATCGCGGGATTCGGAAGTTCCGCCAGAAAATAAGTCACTGGCTGATCGTTCCAAATATCGTGACCATCCTTGACGGTTCCCTTGTCACCTACGACGACAAATTCCCCCTCACTGTTTCGCCGAGACCCTTTCTTGAGATGTAACGGCTCCGCGACTCGGCTGCGAAATTTCGTGGGGTGCAGAGGAATCGGCTGCTGAAACGTCACCAGGAAATCGTGTTGAGGACGTTGCTGCTTCTTGGCGAACTGAAACGAGATCGAATCGGGACCGGATGTCTCGAAGGCGATTTCTGGATGTGTCGGTGACTGGACCGACGCCAGCTTTGCGCCGTGAATGATTCCGTGGAAACGGAAATCCCAGATGGGATCGAGGTCTGAATTCAAGGGAAGCTGAAATCGGAATTGACCGGTTTGATTCTCGAGTGGCACGACGTAATCGAGAAGAATTCGTTTGATCTCCTTCGGCAAGACCGTAGCGACTCGGATTTTGAACAAGTCGTCGCCAATCTGCTCCAGGAGAGTGGAACTGCGTCTATGATCCTCTGAGGTACCTGATATGGAATTAACCCGGCGGCGATCAATGATCTCTGCGTCGACCAATTCCGTGGGGTTCTTATAATAGGCGAATCGCGAAACCGACGCCCCCGGTGGCAGATTAAAGACGAACTCACCCTCTTGTTGAATTTCCGCGGGGTTGTAGAAGGCTTGATCGAGTTTGACCAGCGCGGCGGGTGGCCGCAACTCGAGTTCCGCGTGGTATCGAGCGATTGTCAACCGGGATTCAGACTTGGATTGCGGATCGGTCACTACGAATTGCCCTGGCCCCTGGCTGGGTGGCAAGGCCTTGGTCCAGGCCGACAGTTGATCGATTTGTTCTTTCGAGAGCGGCTGGCTGTCACCCACAGGCTGATCGCCTCGCCAGCTGCGAGTGGTTTTCTCAGCAAGTTTCACGGGTTCCGCCCCGGAAACTGTCACTTTTCCAGTTCCCCGCGACACCGCGACAGAAATCGTACGATCCGGATGCAAAGCGGTTTCCACGGTGGAATTCGTCGCTTCAACGGCCGTCCGCCCGATTTGGACATTCCACATGAGATTCGCTGGCGCTTGACTGACAATACGGCCATTCAGCAGTTGGATACGTCGAACGGCGAAATCGATTTTGACGCGAGACAGTGGAGCCAGAAACAGACTGTCACCTGTTGCGACTCGGATCTCGCATGGTCCCGCGCCTGAGGTCCTCACTTCTGCAACATCCGGTAAAATGCCGCCGACGGGGATAACTCGCCAAGGTCCATCCGCACGCTCCTGAACGGCCAGGTGTCCGGGCGAACGACCAACCACGGCAAACGGCTTCTCCGCCGCTGCTGAAGACATCGCGGTGAAGCCAATCAGGAAGCACCACACGGCAAAACATTTCATAATGTTCACGATGAGAGATTGCTCCAATGCCGTGGATCGAACTGAGAATCGAAAATCGTCTTTGAAGTGTGATTCTATTGGACACAATTCTTCCGGTGTGCGAAAGCCCTTACCGCAAAGATCGGACTCGTTTCGCCATTTCCGGACGGCAAACGATACAGCGCACGGTTACCATGCGACCTTTGATCGCGGGGATCAGTATTGAAAAAGACTCATGCTTGCCCACGAACAGTATAAATATGCATTGGCCGGATGAAGCCGAAAACTGTCCAACTTTGTATCCAATTGGATACAAAGTTGAAATTGATCCCGCTTCGCGGAAGTTTTTTCGATCGGTGCATTTGACTGCGTGCTCCCAACTGCAACTGGAACCTGAAACTCCTGTCCGGCTTGGGGCATTTTAACGACACGCGGTTTTGCGATGCAATTTTGCAAAGTACCGATTTACACTCAATGAGGACTGTCTGAGGCTTGGAATCAACTCAAAATCATTTCCGATCCGTTTTTTCGCGTACGTTTTACGTGGAGTTTCCTCTATCCTCAGCTGAGACCCGGCAAATCATTGCAAAATTTTTGAATCGGTGTGACACACCGAATGGCGCGATTTTTGTGAAAATCCGCCTCGTAGAAGTAGCCTTTCGCCGCATGCCGGTCAAAAGCAACAGGCAATCTGAAGACCTGGCCTTGCATCTTGTTTTACCCCGAGCCTACGGCGAGGGTAATGTCGATCGAGCTTCTGATTCCGAATCTCTCTGCCGAAACTCAACGCAAGTATGCGGAGAGGTCAAATCCCTGGAGTGCTGCGGCTTGACGCAGCCCTCCATTTGATTGGAATAGAGACGTCGATCATTCAAAAGCTGATCGATATCATCGTCGATGGGGAAGATCACGGTTTTGAACTTCGGGAGCCGCCATTTCAATCGAATGGAGAGGTGTAGAGCCACCGCACTGGGGTCAGGCACCTCAGATTTCAGATTTGGCGGAGCACCTCGCTGTTTTTTGCAAAGAGTCCATTCCGCCAAATCTGAAATCTGCGGTGCCTGACCCTTTTCGAGGAACGCTTCACAGAATCGTCCGACGTCAACAACTCATCTTTAGCGACCGCTGGCAGTCTTGCCGGCCCCGGCTCTCCGTCGCGCCTTGAGTCACATGATAGACTCGATTAGCGATACACAATCGCAGTCGTCTCAGCATTGGCAACTCCGATTTCACGAGTTCACCTGAAAGGGGTCAGGCACCTCAGATTTCAGATTTGGCGGAGC
>JAQGHT010001021.1 GCA_028291565.1 Planctomycetaceae bacterium
GACGGGATTTGTTGCTGCTTCGAGTCTTTCTTCGGGTCTTTCTGCAGCTGCAATACTGGGCCAAAGCCCTGCTCAGAAGCTGACGGTCGGACTGATTGGCTGCGGGGGCCGCGGCGTGCATGACGCAGGACTGTTCCAAGGCGTACCCAATGTCGAAATCGCCTATGTCTGTGATCCAGACGAAAGCCGTCGGGCGAGCGCTGCTCAGAAGTTTGGTGTCCCGGCCGACCGCTCGGTCGGTGATTTGCGGCGGATGCTCGATGACAAATCGGTGGACGCCGTCATTATCGGAACCCCGGACCACTGGCATTCTCCGGCGGCGATTCTCGCCTGTGAAGCCGGCAAACACGTGTATGTTGAAAAGCCGATTTCCCACAACATCCATGAGGGCCGATTGCTGGTTTCCGCCGCGACGCGCAACAAGGTGCACGTACAGCACGGAACTCAAAGCCGCAGCACGCAGATGATGATCGATGCCGTGAAATTGCTGCGCGAGGGAATCATCGGACCTGTCTTCGTGGCGAAGTGCTGGAACGTCCAAAAACGCGGGACAATTGGACGTGGACAGGATGTTGCACCACCGAGTGGCTTCGATTACGACACGTGGGTGGGGCCGGCAACAATGATTCCCTACCGCAGTAACCGCGTCCACAACCGTTGGACCTGGTGGTATCACTTCGGCACGGGCGACATGGGAAACGACGGGGTCCATGATATCGACTATGCCCGCTGGGGACTGGGCGTTGAAATACATCCCAACCAGGTTTCAGCCGTAGGTGGGAAATTCTTTTTTGACGACGACATGGAATTTCCTGATACCCAGCAAGTTGCCTTTGAATACCACGGAGACGGAAAAGTCGGTAGCCGAAAGATCTTGATCTACGAGCAACGCTTATGGGATGGGAATTATCCCTTCAATACCGATAGCGGCGCCGAATTCCACGGGCCAGGCGGCCAAATGCTCCTCAGCCGGCGCGGCAAGATTCAGGTGCTGGATGCTCAGAATAAACTGCGGCCAATCGACATCAAGCCGCAAGCGCAGGATGACAAAGCCCACGTCAGAAATCTGGTCACGGTGATTCGAGACGGAGGCAAATTGAATGCTGACGCACTGGTTGGTCACTTGTCAGCTTCACTCTGTCATCTGGGGAATATCGCGACGCGTCTGGGACGATCGTTTCAATTTGATCCGGCAACGGAATCAATTGTCGGCGACGCCGAAGCAAATGAACTCGTACGACGTCAATATCGGACTCATTGGGGAAAGCCCAAAGTTGCGTGACACTCACCGGTGGAAATCATTCTCAAAACGGGCTGCCTGGCCTGAAAGCGAAGCAGCCCGATTTCGTCGGCGATTGGATGATCGAAATGATCACTAACTAATCGGCGCCAGGATGTTGACGACGCGTGTGGATTGGCTGCCGACCGTGCCATCCGGCTTGATCAATTGCATCTGGACAGTCGGGGAAGTACCAATCGAGGCCGGGCCACTGGCACGGAAGTTGATCTGCTTGACCAGTTGATTGATGGCGGCGTCGGTGGCTTTGGAATTGAATTTCACCGTCAATTTCGCATTCGCTCCCTGTCCGCCAGTCACGCGGCCAATGCCCTTGTTGTCGTATCGTCCGCCGTCACCTGGATGTCGTACACGTTGTCCGTACCCGCGTCCGCGGGGGCTTCAAAGTCCGGAGCCGCGAGAAACACTAGCGCGCCGGTACTCGGATTGATATTGAACAGTGCGGCATCCGCTCCACCTGAAATACTGTAAGTCAATGTTTGCGCCGGCAAGTCGGCGTCCGTCGCCACTGCGGTTCCCACCGATGTGGTGTTCTCATTCAATGTGAATGCCACGGGAGATGTGAAGACCGGCGCGTTATCATTGATTCCGATGACTGTCACCGCAATGTTTTGCGTGTCTGTCCCTTGCTTTCCATCATCTACAGTGACCGTGACACTGTAGATGTCATCTAAAGCAGCATCGGTGGGATGCTCAAAGTCGGGAGCGACTTTAAAGGCTAATACACCTGTGCTGGGATCGATTGAGAACAATGCCGCGTCCGCGCCACCCGTAATGGAAAACGTCAACACTTCGGGAGGTGATTCTGGATTGAGCTGGGGGAAGTTGCGCTGAACAGAATTCATGGGGTGTGCATTGCGTCAGACAAAGCGGAAAAACGGATCGAAAACGTCCATTTTGCCGCGCGCCTCGACTTGCCATGAGCGGGAAATGGACGACTTTCAATAATTCAAAGTTCCCGACAGGTGAATCGGCGGAATGAGATCGCAAATCTATGACACAATCGTAATCGTCGCGATCACAATTTCCGCTAAAATGCAGATGCCCGACAGAGATATCGGCATTCTGTCTTGAGAGTTTGGGCCAGGGGGGAACGGCAGGCGTACACGGCGCGGGTGGAATAGTCTGCCTACGATGAATGTCCCGCAGTTTCGGGAGAGACCGAGTATGTAAGCCGTGAGGGATAAGCCTCGAAAAATTGGGGATGAGGTCTGTGAAATGAATCTCTGTCGGTCTCATCCGTCGGTTGGAGGACACGCCTGAAGGGTTCCCGACCGCGCCTGAGTGGTCTGTTGAGCAATATCTGCCAGAGGCTTTTCAGGGCCTCCGGCGGACTCGCCTTCTCAAATGCAAAAGTAATTAATGCGCCGTCCGAAGCCCACAACTTGACTCGAATCGACATTCAGTTCTTGCTAGGGATGAGCCGAAACGTTTATCGTCCGGGTCGCTTGATTGCTGACCGTTCCATTCAGATCAACCAACTGCATTTGGACTGTTCGGGCCGATCCCACTGACGACGCGCTGTCGGCGAAGAAGTTGATTTGTTTGACGAGTTGATTAATGGCGGCTTCTGTCGCTTTGGATGTGAATTTGACGCTGAATTCCGAGTTCGTTCCGGTTCCGCCGCTTTCCCGTCCAATCATCTTTCCGTCGAACATGACTCGATTGCCCCGCGTGTAGACTTTTCCGGAATGGTGCCGGTATTGGTAGATGCTCAATACATCGCTACTGTCGGCGTTGGCTGTGATCGAGACATCCAGCTTTGAGCCGGCGAAAGACTTCACTGAGCTGTCGGAAACGAATGTGGCGGTTGGTGAGACCAGCGCGTGCTTCTTATTGAGATAATAAGTCCCCGCGACCGGATTCAAGGTAATCACTGGCGGAGTAACCGGCGCAGTTTCGGTGACCATCACGGCAGTTGCTTGTACTGTCGTCATTCCCTGGCCGTCGTCTGCCGTGACATTGAGGTTATAGACATTATCCTTGCCGACATCGGTGGGGTTCGCAAAGTCCGGTGCGGTCAGGAACGCCAGTTTTCCAGTAGTCGCGTTAATACTAAACAGCGCCGCATCCGGACCGCCTGTAATGCTATATGTGATGGTCTGCGCCGGCAAGTCAGCATCCGTCGCCGTAACAGTGCCGACGGGCAGCGTTTTCTGGACGAGATTGTAAGAAGCGGGTGACGTAAAGACTGGGGCATTGTCATTAACGGGTGTGACCGTCACAACGAGATTCTGAGTGTTTGTCCCCGAGTTTCCATCGTTCACCGTAACATTGAGATTATAAATATTATCCGCGCCGGCGTCTGTGGGATGTTCAAAATCCGGCGCCGACAGAAAGACCAACGCGCCCGTACTGGGGTTAATACTGAACAGCGCTGCATCTGCTCCGCCTGAAACAGAGTAGGTCAATGTCGGTGCTGGGACGGTTGTATCAGTCGCGGTGACGGTCTCAACCGCCGCCTGATTCTCGGGAACGCTGACCGCGGCGGGAGAACTGATCGTCGGTGCGGTCAAGACGGTACGTATTTCCAAGTGCTCGACGCACAAGAGATTGGAGACGCGTGGTTTTCGGCGAACGGCTTTCATCCGACAGACTCCACTGCAATATGTGTTTTGTATCTTTTTCCGGAAACAATTCCGGCGTGAAAATTCGTAACTAGTGATAACTATCACTAGTTAATCACGTCCTCGGCAGGTCGAAAAACAATCAAGTCTTCCTGATCACAATTCAGACTCGCGGCGGAACTCTGCGGATTCAATTCTCAACTGATCCGGTCGTGCTCCACAACGATGAAGCAAAACAGGAATCAGAACCACAAACCCATACAGTGTACCCAGGTTGCCACAAATACGCAAACGCCCCTACTTGACAGTGCAATGCTACCAGGAAGAAGAGCCTGATGAGAAGAAATTCGCGATACATTAACCAAACTTAATCGTCGCGTTTCCTGCATTCGCTCATTTTGCAGATGCCCGTCTGCTGTATCGGAGCTTTGTCTTTCGTAGATGCGTTTGCTGCAGGAGGCCCGTGCCTCAGGTACGATCAGCGAAAATTGCGTACGCCTGATGGATCGCAATTTCAGAAGAAACGGAGCAATCTGATCAATTCAGCCTTCCAGGCAAGTCGGAAAGAACCGTGTCTGGAGACTTGCGACAAGTGATATTTGGGGACGAGGCCGATTGGAGGAAGTGATCCACTTTCAGATTTTGATCGCATCCCGCAATTCCTGGATCAACAGCGGTGGAACACCAATCTCGACCACTTCCACGGTTCCAGTGAACTCGCGTCCCGAATCTGTTGCGAAGCCCGGCTTGGCTGCGACGAGTGTTGCGGTGTGACGTGCCCGAATGCATGCGCCGAGCGACTCGCCTGTGTCACAGTCCATTCCCGAGGGCAAATCGACTGCCAGAACCGGCTTCCCCGACTGGTTGATCGTATCAATTGCCGTCAAATAGGGCTCACGAATGAAACCTTGGGTGCCGGTTCCCAGGAGCGCATCGACAATCCATTCCGCGCCGGCCAGTTCTTTCGCCAGCCATTCTGCGTACAGCAATGCGGGAACAATGCTGCCAGCCAGTCCAGAACGCTGCAAAATCAGGTAATTGATGGCGGCATCGCCTTGGAGTTGCTCCGGTAGGCAGAACAGCAAGACTTGCGTTTTGATCCCACGAATCGCCAGGTGCCGAGCGATCACGAATCCGTCGCCCCCATTGTTTCCTTTGCCGGCACAGATAACCACAGGACCAGTACAACCCTGCCTGCATAAGGAGTCCGTGATGCCTCGGCCAGCATTTTCCATCAAGACCACACCAGGTATACCGAATTCTTCAATGGCCCGCCGGTCAACATCGCGGATTTCCTGTCGAGACAAGGTCAAATTTGACATTTCTTGGAACTCTCAATGTCAATGCCGGTAGGTCAGAGCGAATGAACCAAGCGTGTTCGGGACAACGAGGCGTCCAGTGGCCATCTGAGAGATAAAAAAATACGCAAGCAGTCGGGAGAAGACATGCAGTGGGGCAGGTACTGCGTGAATCCAGCGTCCGACTGCTTACGTAAAGTAAAATTTAGACGCTTGCTCCAATTCCCGCAAGTGTAAAATTACAAAATCGTCAGAAACGAAGTGGAATACGCGAAAAACGGTGCTGCTCGCAAGACTGGTGGATATCTGAACCCCATGGGTTTCGCGGCGGAATGGCACCAGAGACCGTCACCATACGTGGCGGTTCAGGCAGGTTCGCAGAAGAGAAACATGCAATAGTATGGGCGCTTCCGCGCGAGGAATCGTGGCTGATTTCACGTCGCGCGGAGTGAATACCCACGTCCACGAATTGTTTGAATGACGGATTTATCCTGGCCTTTGTCGAGTTTCCCACGAAGGCGATTGATATGGACTTCGATGACGTTGGTGGCCCCTTCCCAATCGCTGTCCCACAGATGTTCACACAACATTCGACGTGTGACAACTTGCCCCGCATGTCGCATCAGGAATTCGAGCAGACTGAATTCTGTCGGGGTTAAATCAACCTCCTGGCCATGGGCAATCACGCGCCGAGTCGCCAGATCGAGTGTGAGAGCTTCGCTTTCTAAGGTGGGCGACGGGCGACTGGCCGCGCGGCGGCAGATCGCGTCCAGCCTGGCGAGCAATTCTGCGAACGCAAACGGCTTGACCATGTAGTCGTCGGCACCGTTCTTCAATCCAACAACGCGCTCATCGACTGTTCCGAGAGCCGTCAGCACAATCACCGGAGTTCGGACTCCATTCAGACGCAGTTGGCGCAGAATCTCGAGTCCAGGCATCCCGGGCAGGTTTAGATCCAGGATGATCGCGTCGAACTGCTGTGATCTGGCTTCCTGCAGGCCTTTTACACCATCTTTGGTCCAGGTGCAGTTATGTCCCACCTCAGAAAAGCCCTGACTCAAGGACTTTCCAATGATGGGGTCGTCTTCAATCACTAACAATTCCCAACAGGCAGTTAACGTCATGATTTCAATCCTTCCAAGTCGTGGGTCTTGGTTGAGGGCTCCCGCGCATCCAGAGTCCGTGTTCCGATGATTTCTCGATCAAGCAGAAATCACCAGTCGAGCATTCCCCAAGGGGCTCCAAACCGCTCAAGAAACACTTCCCGACTATCGTTGTTGGAACGCAGATTGTGAATTCCACTTCGGCCCCCCAAACAAGCTAACGCAAACCAACGAATTCCGCATCAGGCAGTCATAAATCCTCACGGAAATGTAACAGCTCTTAAATCCGAACCCTCAAAGCCGTCAGGGAGTGTGGCAATTTTTCTTGACAGCTCAATTTCAATCAGCCGCCGCGGGCTCAAGGTGCTTTGACCCAGTTCAGAACTACAATCTGAACCGTATGCTGGCAAGTTCTAGCCGATCAGGTCAGTCACTCTACCAGTCCCCCAGACAGCATCGAATGACACACTTTCCATTGTAGGCATTGTCTCGCAAGTCGAATACGGGCTGCCACCTGCCGTTTCCGTCCACGATTGTTATACTTGGGTGGAGGCACTCGCTTTAGAAGCGGCGCTATGTTTCAAATTGAGAATGCGAGGATTGTCATGATCCAAACGGTCTCACATCTTGTTCGAGAGCATCACGCTTCCATGAAATTGACTGTTCCTGATCTCTGCCAGATGTTGCAGGTCAATCAAGCCACTGTTCATCGGTGGATCCAGGAAGAAGAACTTCCCACCCAGATGGTGAACGGACAGCCGTTCTTTCATCGCTCTGATGTGTTGGAATGGGCCACCTTGCGAAATCGCCGGTTTTCTCCCGAGATTTTTCGCGCCAGCGACGAATTCACGGCGACCGCTTTGTCCGAGGCATTGCGGTTAGGGGGCATTTATTATGACGTTCCGGGAATTGATGCTCCGAGTTTGTTGGCAAACGTGGTGGCCCGTTTGCCGTTGCCTGAGGGATTCGACCGAGTTGGATTAGCGGAGTTATTTGTGGCCCGGGAAGCGGTCGCTTCGACGGGAATCGGTGGCGGGATCGCCATTCCGCACCCACGACATCCAGTGATCGTTCCTGGTCAGCCACCTTCAGTGACTCTCTGCTTCACCGAACAACCGGTCCAATTTGGTGCATTGGATGGTCAGCCTGTGACCGCGCTGTTCGCGACAATTACTCCCAATCCAAGGATTCATCTGCATTTGCTGGCCCGCCTGGCACTTGCCAGCCGCGATTTGGGAATTCTGCAATGCCTGCGACTGCAACAGTCCCAGGAACTCATTTTTGCAGAACTTGACCGCTATGAAGCGGCGTTATCCACGGGTTCCGTATCGGCGCCGGCCGTCTCAGCGTATACTCCGCTTTGAACGATTTCGGGACGTGTTTTTGAAGGCCGATTGATGGAATTATTGCTCGCTGCGATCGTGGCGCTGATTGGAAGCGGCATAGTAGCTTGGGCGCTGCAGCGTTGGCCCACCGTTTCGACGGGAATCGCTGCGGCCGGGGCTTTGGGGGCGGCCGTGTTGGGAATCATCCCAGCCTGGAACGTGCTGGTCGGCAGCTGTCCAACGCTCGTGTTTTCCGCAGCCTGGCCAGTGCCTGGTGGTCGATTGGCTTTGGAACTGGATCCACTCTCGGCGTGGTTTCTGTTCCCCGTGTTGATCGTTCCCGCACTGGCCACGATCTATGCCGGCGAAGCGTTGTGTTTCCGGCAAACTCAGCGGAGAGTTGGCGCCGCCGTGTTCTTGTTGAATTTGTTGACGGCCGCAATGGTTGTCGTCGTTGTCGCTCGGAACGGATTATTGTTTCTAGCGGCGTGGGAAGTCGCCGCCGTGGCGGCGTCTCTACTGATTCTCTTCGAGCATGACCGGCCCGCAGCGCAACAAGCCGGATGGTACTCATTCGTCGCCGCGCAACTCGGTGCCGCATTCCTGTTTGGTCTGTTCGCCGTGCTCGGACAACACGCCGGGGGCTCACTCCAGTTCGCTGATTTCGCTCTGATCACCAACCTGACGCCGGCCGGTGCGAATGTTCTGTTTGGATTGGCGCTTATCGGATTTGGTGCCAAAGCGGGGCTGATCCCGTTCCATTCATGGCTTCCACCTGCTTATTCCGCGGCGTGCAGTCATGTCCCGGCTGTGCTTTCTGGTGTGCATTCCAAATTGGCCGTCTATGGTTTCCTGCGTGTTCTCAGTTACCTGGGGCCGCCACCGAACTGGTGGGGCTGGGTATTGATCGTAATTGGCCTGTTATCGGGTCTGACGGGGATTGTTTTGGCACTGGCTCAGAGCGATCTGAAAAAATTGCTGGCTTACAGCAGTATCGAAAATCTGGGAATCATTTTTCTAAGTCTCGGGCTGGGACTATTGGGGTTGGCGAAGAATGACCAGACATTACTAGTCCTGGGCTTCGCGGGTGCTTTGTTTCATGTCTGGAATCATTCGCTGTTCAAGGGATTGTTGTTTCTCGCGACGGGCATCGTGGAGTTGCAAGCGGGGACGACGAATATCAACCTGTTGGGAGGCCAGATCAAACGCTTGCCCTGGACAGCTGGTGCGTTCCTGATCGGATCGGTTTCGATCTGTGGCTTGCCGCCATTTAACGGATTTGCCAGCGAATTCCTGATTTATCTGACCGCATTTGATGAGGAGGCACATCTCAGCACATCAATGGCAGTGCCGGCTCTGGTCGCTTTGGGTGGTCTGGCGCTGATCAGCGGTCTCGCCGCAGTGGCCTTCACCAAGGCCTTCGGGTTGACATTCCTCGGAGCTCCACGGAGCGCGCAAGCGGCGGCGCCTGGGATGCGCGTTGGCTGGCGACTGCGGTTGCCCGTCCTGTTGCTCGCCATTGGATGTTATGCGTGTGGATTGCTGGCTCCGCGAATTATCAAGATCCTGGAACCTGTCGTCGCAGTCTGTATTCGCGAGATGGCAAGTCCAATTGCAAGAAGCGTCAACGCTCCGATAAGTCAAATTGATATTGGACCATTGCAGCAGGTGGTTGTCGCAACGTCGGGATTGATCCTCATTGTCTTGAGTCTCACTGCGATTCGCTGGATTTTGTTGCGACGGCGCGAGGTGGGACGCACCGTGACCTGGGATTGCGGTTATGCCGCGCCGGCGGCCAGTATGCAATACACAGGCACCTCTTATGTGCAGCCCACAACAGAGTTATTTGGAAATCTGGTCCCCGTATCGCAAATCAGCGAGACCCCGAACGGCTTGTTTCCCACATCAGCGTCGTTGAAATCGAGCGTTGAAGATCCGTATCTCGTGCGATTCTATCAACCGGTGTTCAAAGCTTGCGGCTGGGGATTACTCAAGCTGCGCGGGCTGCAGAATGGGCAAGCCAATTTGTACGTCCTGTACGTTGCCGTGACGTTAATCGCCTTGCTGGCCTGGCAATTGGGGTGGTCGCGATGAAGCACGGTTTCAGGTATCTCGATCCCCTGCTCGGTCTCATTTTAGCCCCCATGTTGCTGGGGATTATTAACCGGGTCAAATCCTGGTTTGGCGGTCGTCAAGGTCCGCCGTTGATGCAGGTTTATTTTGACATTGCCAAGCTGTTGCGAAAAGGCGCCGTCTATAGCGAGACAACTTCCTGGCTATTTCGGGCCGGTCCGATTGTTTCTCTGGCGGCGATGATGACGGCCTTGTTTATGGTCCCCTTCGGGAACCTGCAGGCGCCACTGTCGTTTTCCGGTGATTTGATCTTGCTGGCCTATTTGCTCGCGCTGGCGCGCTTTTTTACGGTGTTAGCGGCTCTGGATACAGGTTCGGCGTTTGAAGGCATGGGGGCCAGCCGGGAAGTCCAATTCTCCGCACTGGCAGAGCCTGCGCTGATTCTGGGGCTCGCAGCGGTGGCTCGAATCTCGGGTGGAACGTTGTCCTTGTCCGGGATTCATCACGGCGTGACGTTTTCGTTGTGGTTTCAATCAGGCTTGATTCTTTCGCTTGTGACCGCGGCGTTGAGCGTCGTGTTTCTGTGTGAGAATTCCCGAATCCCCGTGGACGATCCGAATACGCATCTGGAACTGACCATGATTCATGAAGTGATGGTGCTGGATCACAACGGCCCCGACCTGGCGTTTATCACATACGGAGCAGCTTTGAAAATGTGGCTCCTCGGAGCGCTCCTGGTAAGCCTCGTCCTGCCGGCTCATACTCACGACCTGATTCCGATCGATTTTATTTCGACATTGGTTGATACCGCGATTGCCTTGTGCGGAATGTTCCTGCTGGCGATTTTGACCGGCATCGTGGAATCGCGGATGGCGCGGGTCAAGATGAATCGCGTGCCACAGTTGCTGATTGGTGCCAGCGCGATTGCCGCATTGGCGCTGGCATTGGCGGTGCAACCTGTTAAGGAAAAAAATGGCAATCGGACGCATGAGACCCAAGTGACTTATCGGAACTAGGCGCCGGTTTGTCGCAGATGAAAAGACGCCCCTGAAGTAATCGTGTTCGCGGCCACGAATGAGTCTTTTGCAAAACTGGTCCCCGCGAACAAACGTCTCATAAAAAACTGTGCGCGGCATATCACTATGACGAACATCATCCTCGTATTCCTGGTACTCACCAACTTGATGTTGCTGGGGACTGGTCGAATCTCAGCGAGCATCCGGATTGTCGCGGCGCAGGGTGTCGCATTAAGCCTGCTGCCACTCCTGATTCACGCGCACGGATTTGGCGTGCGAGCGGTACTTTTGGCTGCCGCCACCGTCGGACTTAAAGGGTATCTTTTTCCGAGGCTGTTGAATAAGGCGCAAAGGCAGGCGTCTGTGCGATACGAACCCGCGCCGTTCTTGAGCTTTTCCACCTCGTTGATGCTGGGAGTGGCCTCAGTGGGTGTGGCCATGTGGATTGGTGAATCGCTGAAATTACCGGAAATTGAGAGCCCGCTGATCGTGCCCGCGGCATTATCAACGATCTTCATTGGACTATTGCTGATTGTCGCGCGCAAGAAGGCGTTGTCGCAGGTCTTGGGTTATGTCGTACTCGAAAATGGGATTTACGTGTTTGGTGTCGTATTGGCGCAGAACGAACCGCTGTTGGTGGAATTGGGAATCTTGTTGGATGTCTTCGTCGCTGTGTTCTTGATGGGTATTGCCATTTTTCATATCAGCCGTGAATTTGATCATATCGATGTCGATCAGATGACAACGCTGAAGCACTAGTGCATACGAAAATTATTCTGTTCGCGGCCACGAATGAGTCTGTTTCAATACTTCTCCCCGCGATCAAACGTCTCATTCTTAACCGTGCGCCATATAAAGAAGGTCCTTGGATGTTGACTTTGTGGTTGATCCTGATTCCCACGCTGGGCGGCGCCGCGGCGTTCGGTCTGAAACCCGACATACTCCGGCGACTGCTGCTGATCGGTGTCGGTGTCGCGCACCTGGGACTCACGGTCTGCACCTGGTTTCATCCTACTGAACCGCTCCTTGGCGGTTGGATCCACCTGGATCCGTTGGGGCGTTTGTTTCTGACGGTGACCAGCATTCTGTTCGCCGCATCGTCGATCTATTTGTGGGGCTATTTGCGAGAACAGGGGGCGACGACACAGGTTGATCTGGAACTCGGAGCCTTCCAGAACAACTCCGAAGCAATCTTCACCGGCTGTCTATTGTGGTTTTTGTCGAGCATGACACTGGTCACGATGTCGCAGCATTTCGGGTTGTTGTGGGTCATGGTTGAAGCCACGACGCTTTCTAGTGCACCGCTGATCTATTTCCATCGACAACACCGATCACTGGAAGCCGCCTGGAAGTATCTGCTGATCTGTTCGGTTGGCATCGCATTGGCGTTGATGGGAAATTTTCTGATGGCCAAGGCCGCTTCGACGGCGGAGAACGGACATGTGTCACTGGTTGTCTCCGATTTGGTCCAGCACGCGAAAGACTTGGATCTGGTCTGGCTGAAGGCCGCTTTCCTGTTCTTTCTCGTCGGATATGGCACAAAAATCGGACTGGCCCCACTCCATACATGGCTGCCCGACGCACATAGTGAATCGCCGTCCGCGGTTTCCGCCCTGTTTTCCGGCGCTTTGATCAATTGTGCGTTTCTGGCTTTACTGAGGGTCGTCCAGGTATGCCATGCGGCCGGCCTGCAGGAAGTTACGAGCCAGCTGTTGATCGGGTTCGGACTACTGTCGATGGCCTTCGGGGCAGCCTTTATTTTCGCACAGAGGGACTATAAACGCCTGCTGGCCTATTCCAGCGTCGAAAACATGGGCATTCAGGCTTTCGGGGTTGGACTTGGTGGCGTCGCGACATCGGGCGCTTTATTGCATGTCTTGGCGAGCGGTCTGACAAAAGGTCTGATGTTTCTCGTCGCGGGCAATATCATGCACACCTATCAAACGAAATCGACTCGGGACGTGGCCGGTCTGTGGCGTAAAATGCCCTGGTCCGGGGCCCTTTGGACATTCGGATTTTTGTCATTGACGGGTGCTCCGCCATTCGCGCCCTTTCTGAGCGAATTTACGATCCTCAAAGGTGCATTGGAAACGAATCACGCTGTCGCGGGCGGCTTGTATCTCTTACTGCTGGCAGTCGTGTTCATTGGAATGTCGGCAATCGTTTTGAAGATGTCGCAGGGCGATCCGCATCCCCATTGCAACCCCGAGAACGTTCATGGAGACTGGTCTTCGATCGGCCCCCCCTTAGTGTTGTGTGCTCTAGTGGCGGGGTTGGGGCTGTGTATTCCACCACAATTGTCCGATGCCTGCCGCGAGGCTGCGATTTCGTTAGGAGGCTCGGGATGGTAATTGGTTTAAAGACCGCAACCTTATACAACGCGACGGCGATCGGACTGAGCGAAGTGCCGTTGTTGGATTCCTTCGAGTTCCGGCACGAAGTCGCTGCGCAGATTCAACAGGGCGGACGGTTGTCGGCGTTGTTTGTGATGCCGCAAGGCCTGGACCACGCGCGAATGTTTGCGGTCATCGGCAATCCGCAACAGAGCGCACTGACAGTCTGTTCGACGATGGTCGGCAGCCGGTACGAATCGCTGACGACGTCCGTTCCGCAGGCTCACTGGTTCGAACGGGAAATCGCGGAACAATGGGGCATTGTTCCGGAAGGGCATCCCTGGCTCAAGCCGATTCGGTTCCACGCGAGTTACCATCCGGGGCAAGATGCCTGGCAGCGCGACAGCGGTGCAGAAATCCTGCCAGGAGTTGCTCCGTACTTCCGTGTTGCCGGCGAAGAATGCCACGAAGTCGCCGTGGGACCAGTTCATGCCGGGGTGATTGAGCCGGGACACTTTCGGTTTCAATGTCATGGTGAGATCGTCCTGAATCTGGAAATCGAGCTGGGATATCAGCATCGCGGAATCGAGCGAGCATTGATCGGTGGTCCGAACAAGCGAACGCTGCATTACATGGAAACGCTGGCGGGTGACACGACGATTGGTCATGCGACGGCCTATTGCGAAGCTCTGGAAAGTCTGGCGGGCACGTCCGTTCCCATGCGCGCTCAAGCCATCAGGGGTATCGCACTCGAGTTGGAACGATTGGCGTGTCACACGGGAGACCTGGGAGCTCTGGCGGACGATGTGGGCTACTTGCCGACCGCTAACTACTGCGGACGGCTGCGTGGCGATTTCTTGAACTCGACGGCTTCCCTCTGTGGCAATCGGTTCGGGAGATCGCTTGTACGTCCTGGTGGCGTCGGCTTCGATCTGGATCAGGCTCGGATTGAACAAATGTCAGACAAACTTGCAAAGGCCCTAACTGACGTCGACGGCGCCGTGAGATTGCTCTGGAATTCGCCTTCGGTGCAATCCCGATTTGAAGATTGCGGAACGCTGTCCTTAGAGCTCAGTCGTCAACTGGGGCTGGTAGGTCCCGCAGCGCGGGCCTGCGGCGATGAGGTGGACGTGCGGCATGATTTCCCGTCCGGTATTTATCGCTATCACCAGGTGGCCGTTTCGACCGTCGGAGCAGGGGATGTCTTTGCCCGGGCGTTCGTGCGCTGGCTGGAAATCCAGCGGTCGGTCGCGTTCATTCAGCAGCAGCTCGACTTCTTGAAGAAACTCAAAACGACGACCCTGCTTGCGCCTGTTGGGAAAATGCGCGGTGATTCACTGATTGTGTCATTAGTGGAAGGCTGGCGAGGTGAGATTTGCCATGTGGGGATTACCAATAGCGCGGGACAATTCGCACACTACAAAGTCTGTGATCCCTCCTTTCACAATTGGAGCGGCTTGGCTATGGCGCTTCGGAATCAGCAGATTTCCGACTTCCCCTTGAACAACAAAAGCTTCAATCTATCCTACTGCGGGCACGATCTGTGACTGCGGGCGAGTCTTTCCGAGACTCGCATCGGTGTGAAAGTCAGAGCAATATCTCTCAAAAGCACAGGAACCATGAATTCGAGACGACCTGTAGTCGAAGTGATGGACCCCATGGTCGCTGAGATCATGCGCAAAAAGACGCCTGTGGAGCGATTGGCCATCGCTTTCAACATGTGGAACACCGCCCGGGTCATTCTGCGTGGAGCAATCAAGTCCGAACATGAAGATTGGACCGCAGAGGAAGTCAATCGGGAGATCGCGAAAAGAATCAGTGGCGGAGTTGTGACAGATGGCCACGAATGAACTTCAACCCTATGAATTGATGCTGATTTATTCCAGAACTCTGGGGTACCGGTTCTTCGCGCGCAGCTCTCGATCCAGCTGTGCATGAAACTCGGCCGGCACGCATTCTCGCACGTCGGTTTGGTCCAGATTGGCCAGGCATCCCGACCATTCGGCGTGTTCCGTCAGAATCAGCTGCCATAACCGCTGGTTACGGGCGAGTTCCGCGGACATCTGCCAGCCCGATTGGGTCAGCCGGTATTTTCCCTCGGGGGAAACATCGAGCTGTCCCCAGATGACCAAATTGTGCAGGAGTCCCTTCAGCGTTCTTGGGGGCCAGGACTTACGGCTGGCGAGATCCTCAATCGTCCATTCCGATGACTCAGGCCAGTACGGTTCCGAGACGTCGTGCAGCAGCGTCAGAAGCTTGTCGCGTCTCAGTTGGCTGTGGACCCGATAGGCGCTCAGCCAGCGGGCGATCGCACCGCGACGGGGGGCGAAGAACAGAGACAGCAGGAACAGGGCCGTACCTGTCAACACGATAATCGGACCAGCGGGGAGCAGGCTGTACCACGTACTGATCAGTGTGCCCACTCCTCCGGTGAGCAAGCCAAAAATTGTCGCCAGGACCAGCAGCCAATCGAGTTCGTCAGTCCAGAAACGCGCACTGGCTCCCGGCAAAATCAACAATGAGGCCATTAACACGACACCGACCGCCGGCAGGCCAATCACCACCGCCACCGCAATCAGACTCATCAGCAACAGATCCAGGCTGACTGCCGGCCAACCCTGAACCCGGGCGAAGCTGGGATCAAACGAGACGACTCGGAATTCTTTGTAGAACAGCAACAGGATTCCCAGACAAAACGCCGCCAGTCCGGCAATCAGCACGACGTCTTGAAAGATCATGCCTGCGGTTTTGCCGAGTATGTACGAATCGAGTCCTGCTTTGCTGCCAGTTCCAGGGGTATTCTGAATACAGCGGCTGAGGACAATTCCCGCGCCGAAGAAAACGCTCAGTACGATTCCGATTGCGGTGTCTTCTTTGATTCGCGTCCAGCGCCGCAAACCGGAAATGACGCCGATTCCAAGCAGTCCCGAAGCAAACGCCCCGAGCAGCATCGCTGGCAGGCTGCGTTCACCTACGATCAGAAATGCCACGCACAGGCCCGGTAGGGCAGCGTGTGCCAAAGCATCGCCGGTCAGGCTGCGGCGGCGTAACACGGCAAAACTGCCCACCAGTCCAGCACTGGCTCCCAGCAGACTGGTTCCGATCAGCACGATCAGTGTGTTATAAGTGATCATGTGGTGCTTCCCGGGTTCGCAGGGCTTCCGCCGCCGCATCCAGGATCGGCAACCGGCCACCGTACGCCGCCTGAAGTTTTTCTGGAGTGAAAACCTGGTCGGTCGGGCCGCTGGCGACGAGTCGCAAATTTAACAACACAACGTAATCGAAGTAGTCGCGGACAGTTCTTAAATCATGGTGCACCACGAAAACTGTCTTGCCTGACTCGCGCAGCCGGCGCAGGAGATCGAAAATCACCCGTTCAGTGGCCGCGTCCACGCCAGCCATGGGCTCGTCCATGAAATAAATATGAGCTTGTTGAGCCAGTGCGCGCGCCAGAAAAACGCGTTGTTGCTGCCCCCCCGAGAGTTGCCCGATTTGACGTTTGGCGAATTCTTCCAGGCCGACTTGCCGCAAACAGTCGTGTGCCAGTTCCCGCTCCGATTTTCCTGGGCGTCGAAACCAGCCCAGGTGACCATATGTGCCAAGTAGTACCGTGTCGACGACACTGATGGGAAAGTCCCAATCGACGCTTTCGCGTTGAGGCACATAGCCAATCAGCCGGCGCTGCTGCGCAAGCGGCTTCCCAAGAATACTGACTGTGCCGCTGGCCAGCGGCACGAGCCCTAGAATGGCCTTGAGCAGCGTGCTCTTGCCGGCGCCATTGGGGCCGATAATACCAACCAGATGCGGACGATTCAGCGTCAAATCCACGTCCCACAATACGGGCTTGTGCTGATAGGCCACCGTGACGTCATGCACGTCCAGAATTGGTGTGGATGCTGGGACATTGTCAGAGGTAGGGCAATCGACCTGTGGTGGCGATGAGAACCCGGAGTCACTCGTTTCAGTAAAGGTGTTCGTGGCAGACATACGGCAATCGACCTGTGGAGGCGATGAGAACGGGCAGCTTCAACTCCACCACATCATACAGGAATGTCCCTCCGATTTCCCGCCCCCGACCGTTTCTACTGGCGACGCGACGTTTCCGAAGTCTCTGCCCTGGCATCAGACTTCATTGGTAATGGGAGCCGATTCCGAGGTCGATTCTTCCAGTCGAAAACGGATGTGACTGGCACGATTTGGCGCTCGTGTCGAAAACGGGCCAGCAGGTGTCCGGACGTGAATGGGCATGGCCGAACGCCGTCCAGCGGCAAACATTTCAGTATTCACTTCGCGGGATGCAGCGGACAGGATATTTTCTAATGCTTCGTGCCATGCCCCGGCATCAATGGTCAATCGCGTGGACAGCACACCGAGCATGAAAAAGTTGAGACTTCGAGGACATTCCGCCTGGTGAGTTAAGACTGTTCCTTCAGTCCATCCGATCCGCTGGTCGCGGACGGCGGCAGGAGCAGTGACTTCGGCGGGGGTCAAAGCGCCGGGCTTGCTCCAGAGTCGATTGAACAAGGCAATTCCGTCCGAATGAAGAAACGGCAAATGCTTGATTCCCTCGTAGCCTTCCATTGCAAGCAGCACATTCACGGCGCCGTGGCCTCGGAGTGGAGAATAGAGTTCCTCTCCAAAGCGCACCTGGCACGAGACGCTGCCGAAACGGCGGCTTAGCCCGTGGATTTCGCTTTTTTTCACATTCAACCCGGACAACATCGCCGCCTCGGCGAGGGTATCCCCTGCCAAGACAACGCCTTGTCCTCCCATGCCGACAATTAAAGCCGTAACGGGGAGTTTGGTTGCGGTATCTTCCATTCCCGGATCTCCAGAAGTTCAGGTGTGACCGCCTGTGGGGCCAGTGCGTCCTCGGGACACGTTTGCACACAGAGGGTACAACCCACGCAAAGGTCTAAATTGATTTTGGGGCCGATCTTGCCTTCCCCCAGGTCCTGCCGCTCCATGGCCACGCAGCCGTCCTTGAAGCATTCACCCCAAGAGGTGCAGGCTTCGGTTTTCAAATGAGCCTGTTGCACGAGTTTTTTAGGCTTCAAGAACAAGCAGGGTGCACGACTGATTACTACGGAAGGACCAGGATAAGCCAAGGCCTCACGCAAGAGAGCCTCGGTCGCTTCCAGATCATACGGATTCGCGACTTTGACCCAGGTCAGGCCAATAGCCTCCAGCAACTTTTCAATGTTGATCCCACGTCCCGTTTCACCTTGAGCGGTCTTGCCGTTTCCGGCATGCCCCTGCAATCCGGTCATAGCGGTCGTGGAATTGTCCATGATCAAAACTGTACAGCGTCCGCCGTTATGTACGAGGTCAATCAGGGGGGCGATTCCCGAATGCAGCAGAGTTCCGTCGCCGATAATGGCCAGGATCTTGCCGTGGGCTTCTTCACCGAGTGCCTTTTCCATGCCCAGAGCCGTGCTGATACTGGCCCCCATGCAAACCACGCTATCAATTGCATTCCACGGCTCGAGAGCGCCCAGAGTGTAGCAGCCGATATCACCAGCGACTCGGACACCAAGACGGGCGATCGCGGTATAAACACCCAGGTATTGACAGCCGGCGCAAATCCGTGGCACTCGGCCGGCGATCGCCATGTCTCCCTTTTCCTGAGGTTGCGGGGCCTTTTTCTGGACGCTGTGGAGAATTCGTTCTGGAGTCAATTCACCGACTCGAGGCAACCAGTTCTTACCATCGACTTCGATTCCCAGGGCGCGGATTTGTTCCTCCAGAAATGGATCCAGCTCTTCGATAACGAGAATGCGTTTGACCTTCGATGCGAACTCACGGATGAGTTCCACAGGGAGTGGAAAAGTCTGCGCGAGCTTCAATACGGAGGCATCGGGAAAGGCTTCACGAGCGTAACAATAGGGAACGCCGGAAGTGATGATTCCCAATTCCCGATCGCGAAGTTCAATCCGATTCAATGGCGATCGATCACCATATTCCGCCATCGCTTCCAGGCGATTTTCGATCACCGTATGTCGCAGAATGGCTTGTCGCGGAAGCAGGACGAACTTGTCAAAATCGGGAACAAACCCGGTCGCCTTGGGCTTCTCCGCAGGGGGAGATCCGATTTCCACAACGGTCTTCGAATGACATAACCGCGTCGTCAGTCGTAACAGCACCGGCGTGTCGAATTGTTCACTGAGATCGAACGCGTGGGCCACGAAATCTTTGGCTTCCTGGCTGTCCGATGGTTCCAGCATGGGCAGTTTCGCAGCCCGCGCGTAGTGCCGGCTATCTTGTTCATTCTGCGAACTGTGAGCGGACGGGTCATCTCCGACGACGACCACCAGGCCACCATTAATTCCAGTGTAGACGGACGAAAATAACGGATCGGCCGCAACGTTCAGTCCGACATGCTTCATGGCCACCAGTGATCGGGCCCCCGCGAACGCGGCACCCAAGGCAACTTCATAGGCCACTTTTTCGTTCGTCGACCACATGGCCTGAACCGTGCCATAAGTCGACAGTGATTCCAGAATCTCCGTGCAGGGTGTCCCAGGATAACTGGTGGCAATGCTGACGCCGCTTTCCATCGCTCCACGAGCGACAGCTTGATTTCCCGAAAGCAATAGTCGTGAGCGCGACTTCATAATTGAACCTTCTGATCGAGGACGTCAGAGGCGGTACGGGCAGTGGCAGTCGACTCGATGAAAGGTAACATGCTGGTCAGCAAGTTACCTGGCCCCACTTCCACGAATTGACGGCCCCAACCACTGAGAATGGCCTGCACGGTCGCCTGCCAATGGACAGGCTGCGACAGGAATCCACCCAGAAAATGACGAATCTCCGCTGCCGTTCGCAAAACTGTGGCAGTCTGACTATTGACGAGAGGAGTTCGTAGATCGTTCCAATTGACGGTAGCCAGAGTCTCACTGAATCGAGCTGCGACATCTGCCATCAATGGCGTGTGAATGGCACGTTCCGTGATAAACCGCTTTGCCTGCTTCGCACCACATTCGAGCGCCATCCTGAGGACTCGATCGACATCGGTCGCAAATCCACCGACTACATACTGCAGCGGCGAATTCCAATTGGCGAGGAATGTTCCGGGAACGGCTTGCAACAAGTCGCGAATCGCCCGGTCATCCAATCCAATGACCACCCCCATCGCCTGATCCCGACCGTCGATCAACTCTTCCATTAAGTCTTCGACACGCGTCACGAGTTCCAAACCCGTAAGAAAATCATAGGCGCCGGCCGCAAAACAAGCCGCCAAATTACCGAGGCTATGCCCGGCAATGATCCGTGGATTGCAGCCCCGTTCGCGTAACACTGCGGCATAGGCACAATCAAGGACGTAGATCACCTGGGCTTCTTGTCTCGCCGGAACGTATTTGCGGCCCGATCCTTCCAGACAGACTTCAATGATGTTGAACGCCAATCGCGATTGGGCCGCAGAGATCAGGTTGTCCGCCGTCGCGAAACGTCCGATCAAGTCATATCCCATTCCCACATAGCGGCAGCCGAGACCAGGAAAGAGCCAGGCAGCTGAGTCACTTTGGACCGAAACGCCCGCCATCGAGCCCCCTGTAGCGGAAATGCCAGTAGCGGAGTCGCCAATGGCAGAAGCTTCGCGAGGCGGTGATGTCTCAACGTCGCCAATCCTTGCCGTTTCCGGCGATGGACTAAACTGAGACTGTGGCTCGTACGTTGTGACTTCGTTCATAGGACCGCGTTATTAAGGACGGAATGAGAGATACTGCTCGTGCATGAACACCTGAATGTCAACTGACAAAGGGACTATCATTGGCGTCAATCTCCAAGATTGGCGTCACCTGGCGAACTTTTGGCCTCAAACAAGAGCCTGCGAATCGCGCCTGTAACTTCGGAAGTTCGTGCTCCACATTAATTTGTACGGGTCAGCCAACCCGATCTGGTCGACATATCCCCCAAACCCATTTCATCCATCGGTTCGTGGGATAACCGGGAATCACCTGGAGCCCAAGGCTGCGTTGGTCCTTTCCCAATCGAAAAAACCCACACATTCTTACCTTGAACCGTCAGGTCGAAACTTGACGAGTGCGACGATGTCGCCTGCGGACCAGATGGCCGCAACCAGAATCGCCCAGATCGGGCTGCCATGCCCCATGATCTACGAGAGTCCGCACCAAACCGGAACCGCTCGACCGACACCGAACGCGAGATTTCGTTGAGCCATTCGGAATACGGTTTTGAGTTGGCGGAAGTGCTCAAAAGCACGCCCGACGTCCGCGACTCAAAACCCTGCTGGCACCAACGCTGGCACTCGCCCAAATAAGCCGACGTGGCGCAATGCTCGAAAGAACTCGGCTGAGCGGTACTTGCAAGCAAGTATCCGACACGACCGTAGGCTCTCTAGCGTGGCGTCCGACAGGCTGGACTGGACTTCAAACCGAGCGTTGTTGACGCTCTTCCATGACATTTGCAAATCGGATTATAGCAGATGCAATGAAAAATCCCAGTCTTTCGGGACTGGATTCTCAGAATTGACGCGACTTCGCATCAGACAACCGCGCAACTCAACCAAGATTCCAGGCGAGGCCGCGGTAGTTTTCCAATTGCTGGCGTTGGGTCATGTCGAATTGCAAGGGGGTCATCGTGACATAGCCGTCCAACATTCCCTGGACGTCGGTGTCGGCCGGGCAGGGCATCGACAACTGGCGGTCCACGCCACTCCAGTAATACGTCCGGCCGCGCGGATCAGACCTCTTTTCCATGCATTCCCCATATCGGTGCACACCCATCGGGAGAACTTTCACTCCTCGGGGGCCTTCCGGCGTCGTTTCCGGAAAATTAATGTTCCACAATTGTGCCGGGCCACTTCTGCGGTCTAATAATTGTTCCACCAACACTTTGGCCTGCCGGGCCGCGCGTTCGAAATTCGGTGGAGTATTCATCGCTAACGATACGGCGATGGACATCACTCCGAAAAATGCGCCTTC
>JAQGHT010001040.1 GCA_028291565.1 Planctomycetaceae bacterium
GTTTCCACTGTTCGATGTCACGAGCGACAGCCGCGAGCACCTGCTGGCAGACATCTCGCGCATCGCATTCCTGCAGTCCTTTCTTACGTAGCAGCCTGAGAATTAACGGCTCATAAATGAGGAGAAACTCCGCCCACGCCGCTTCATCGCGCGCATCGTATAAACGCACAACAAGGCTCGACCGGGTTTGGGGCGAAGGCGGCATCCACGTCCTCTCTTAAGTGAAGTCCATCTCAAACCAAAATCTTACACGGAAAATGGACAAATCACCCTGAATCGAGTTTTTTCATTTCGAAACACGGCCCCGACGATCACCAGTCGGCTGATACGTAACTGCCGAGACTGATTGCACCTGCGCGGTGGCAAGAAGAAGCAGACTCGTTTCCGTCAAGTTGTCAGGAAATGTCACTCACGAACACCCCGACGATCGAGGAACGCAATATTGCCGGTAACAAGGTCTCACTTGACGCCGCTTACTCTTCCGTAGTGTGATGGACTCTGATTGTACCGGACGCCTCTCATTGTTACAGCAGCGAGGGAACGAGTATCATTTCAATAGTGCCACGCTGCCTCGGAATTCCATTTCAGAGATTTATGGACTGTGCCCATGTCGCAAATCAAACAACATTGGTCGACCGACCTGGCGGTGAGCGCGATTAAGGCTGGCTGCATTGCAATGTCAATTGCCTGGATTCCATTTTGGCGTTTTCTAAGCCTTCCGATCATTTGTTTCGGTATTGTCATCGGAGCCATTTCGATTGGAGTCGCATTGTGCCGCAAAGGACGCGAGTTTGGATTCGGGCTGTTTGGGATGATCATTTCTACCGTCGGATTCCTAGTCTTTTGGTTTGTCGGTGGGCCGGCTACTAGAATTGGAATCGCCGTGTGGGGAAGATAGAACCGAATGTTGTCGCCAATCTTGCCTGTGAGCCATCAAGTTCACTCGCGACTGAATGTGCTCGACGTCTCGTAGCACCGTCCGATATCGGTCGTCGAATTTGATGGGAAATGCCTTGAGCCGGAGTGCTTGATGTTTGAGCTCGCCAAGTCGTACCGATGATGCCGCCTGATAAGGATCGGCGCATCAATAACTGTCGGAAGTTGCCTACGGCCTTTCAGGTCATCGACGGGCAAGAGTGCCCATCCTACGGCACTTATTGCTGCGCAAATCCTAACCCTGCTGCCGACCGACCGGCGCTGACTTCAGAAAGGTCGATGGCACTGCGGCGTCTCATTGTCATCCTGCATCTAGTCATTACGCTGACAGCAGTTTTCCCCAGAGCAGCACCAGGACGAGGGCCAAGAGGCATTCTTCGACGACTCCAACCACGAACAGCGCGACCATCGGCCAGCTGTCGCCTTCCAGTTCGAACAACGCCGCGACGCCGAGAAATAGTAACGACACTCCCTGCTGTCCGACGGCACGAAGCAGCACTGGGAAGAACCAGGCGGCCAAAACAATTTGGCCGAGCCATTTCGGACCGAGAAAACCCGTGAGTAATACCACGCCACCCGCTGCAGTCACCCTGATCAATCTCCAGGTCAGCCGCCTGGGCAGGGTCTCCAGATCTGAGGGCCCATCATCTCCAGGAGTGATCTGCTGAACTACCATCGGAGTTGCCCCGCGAGACATGTGTGCTTTACGTCAGATCAGGGCGACAATTTGCTGGCGAATCGGCTGAGACGGACAGTCGAACCTACAGCATTGGGGCTCCACAACAGGTTGTCTCGAAACAGTTCGTTTGTCAGGACGCACGCAGCAGATGTTTGCTGGCGTGTATCCAGCTTTTTGTACTCCCGCTCATATTCGTCCTCGAGATTTGCAATGTCGATGACGAGCATGAGTCAGATTGCGAGTATGGAGACTGCGATAGCTCATCTTGTTAGTGCACGACTTTTGTGAACTCACTTGGAACCAGATAAAAACCGAGGAACCGGTGGGCCGACACCCACCGCTCGCCAGGTTGTTTGTCTTATAACCTGGCAAACAACCTGTGCGTCGAAGAGTTTGCCTGAACGGCTATTGAAAAGCTTTTCGACTGCGAGTCTCGGAGAGGGTGTGAATAAATCGGTAGGACAGGTTTTTAACCTGTCCGTCTCCGGAGCACTGACAGGTTGAAAACCTGTCCTACGTCAAAATCTCACACCCTCGGAGAGGCATCGCCTGCGGCCAATCCCAGTTCTTTGTAAGGCTTTTAGTTTAGTTACCGTCCGCGATGTCCTTCGCGCTGATGATCTTCAATTGACCGTACGGATTGTGCATCGGGCTAGTGGCGTCGAATTCGCCATCCAGTTTCGCGACGACCTGGAATCGCGGTCCGTACTCATCTGCGAGCGTATGGCCGACATCGACCTGCCGATCACCGCGGCAGATGTAGCGAATCGTCTCCACAACCGTTTCACCTCGATCATCAATGTCCGCGGAACTCATTCGCAAATCAGGATATCCCAGGACGTGCATGCCCATCGTCCAGAATTCCCGGGGGTTGTGATAAATCGAGACGAAGGCAAAGCTAATCGCATCCGACCCGCCGTCAGCAGTCATTTTGATCCAATCACTGCCTCCGTGGGCCAGGGCGCTGTTGTCAATGAATACCCCCGCCGCGCCTGCCTGCACAAACGCGGCGCCGGCCTGCACAAACGCGGCGCCGGCCTGCATTGCTCGCAATGCCGATTCCAAAGAACCGCCGGGAGCCATCAACCCGATCTTTACGCGGTATCGGCGAACCACCGCCAGCTCGCTTTCGCTGGGAGGTTTACGGCAGGCTGATTGGAAGATCGTCGCAAACTGCCGATCCGGCTGCATCGCCGACAATTCGAATTGAGAACCATCCGGCAGCAACAATCCTTCAGGCCGCAACTGGTATCCATTCGGCAGGCGTTCTTCAAGTTCCTCGAAACTCGACCAGTCGCCGGGAATGCGAAGTGTGATCTCCGGAGCCGTTTCCATCCTATTCATCCTAAATCTATCTCCTGGATTTATTGTGCTGCTCAATTCGATAGTTCGCACGGCTGCTTTTATCACGGAGAGCGTTACTGATCGACTTGCTCCCAAAATATGTTGTGGCGCTTACTCGCTGCTCGCAGGTATTCGGCAAGCGAAATGAAATCGGCGCTCATCGTGATTCCTAGTGTTTTAATGGGACTGTGTCACTCACTCTCGACGAGTTGTGAGATGTCCCGGAATCGGCTGGTATCGCTGACTCGCAGTTTCATTCCAATCGTAATGTCCGAATGTGCTTGGGTCAACAAGAAGCGCGGATCACGCGGCGGCAGGGAGGCAAACTAGACATGAGGGTTGAGAGCACTCGGGGAAGGGCTTTGCTTTAGCTGGCCAATCAGCGTTTCACTGACGCGGAGTCAGTGGGGACGGGGACGTCGATGATACGTGTGTTGCCACTGCTTCCAGTTAGAGTGGATCGAGTATCCAGTTGTTTCAGGCGAAGACGCCGACCGTACGCAGTACTTTTGACGGCAGTGGTAGGGATGTGGGTGCACCACGAGCGTCAGTCGTGGCTTTCGCGTTACAACATAAATCCGACTCGCCATGCCACTCATGGTCGATACCGCGCATCAGCAAGGCACAATCAAACTCGGTTGTGCCCTTGGGGAAAAATGCCTCGTTTTCGAAGAAGCTGGATTGCACTTCTTCGACCTGCAGCGGCTCAACCTGCCAATTGAGACAGCGTAGCGTCAAGCCCTGAAATCGCGATGGATCCGGAGTCGCAGAATACCCCAGTGAGCCTCCCTGGAAGAATGCAGAAGCCTCGTCCAATGACTTGAAAATCGAAGCTGCTGGTAATTGGCCTGTTCGGTGACCACGTACCGACATGCTGGTGACTCCGTCGTCGCTGCGGAGCGCCACACTAAAGCGATCTGATGTCTCTGTGACCGTGAATTTCCCGTGATTGTGCAACCCCGGGAAGATTCGGCCGCCAGCCAGTGCATTGAGCCAGGAGCTGGTGTCACGCCGCCGAACATACACTCCTTCGCGAACCTGGCCGTTGTCGTCCCACTCGACAGCTGTACGATGTGCGGCGTTTTCGGATGACATGCCGAGCCACGCAGGCAGAAAAGCTGGCCGGACTTGTTTGAGACGAATCAGGCAAATCCCAGCCATGCCCGTGCCATGGATCACCTTGGGCCGGAACGGGGCTGGCAGAAGTGGCGCCAGAATACTCGGATCAACGCGATAATTGACCAGAATCCGTCGATCTATGATCCCGCGAATGACTGGAATCTGCATGATACTCTCCCTGAACGCCAAAAAGTGGAACGAAAGACCGTCCCCGGAGCTTAACCGCAATTGTTCGGGGAACATAACACCAACCATCCAGTCCCGAGACCCAGACTCTGGCAAGACATTGGCACCCATCCTCAACTGGCTCAATCAATCGGAACACACAAGAAAGAGTCGCTCGAGTCGGGGATTAGGCCTCGAATCAGACTTTTTCAACGCCGATCTCCGTGTTCGAACATCTCATTCTGGCCTACACGGAGTATAATGCCTCGTTGATTGCATGGGCTTGAGCTTATGCCGGGCCACACCACATTGATAATTCAGGTCTACGGGTGACACGCCCGTCATCACCAACGGGGCCAACAAAGGAATCACAATGCATCCACGCGGGCGATGGCTGGTGAATGCGGCGATGATCTGCGTCGGCATCCTCCTGACCGCGATGATCGCCAGACAGGCCCTTTTGCCACGTCAAGCGGTGATTCCCTTTGTCGCGGAACTTCCTCCGATGACCCCGTCTCAGTTTCAAAACACACAGGCAATCGTTGGCTATGTTGGCATGCAGCGCTGCCTCAAGTGCCATCCCGATCAGCACGCGTCGTATTGTCAGACCGCGCACAGCCAGGCTCTGGCTAAGATCGATCTCGCGACCGAACCCCCAGAAGGGGAGTTTCATGATCCTCATTCACAGAGATATTACCGGATTTATCATCGGGCCGGGGAAATCCGACATGAGGAATCGATCCGCACAATTGCGAACGACAAGCTGGTGCTGGCCGATTTGCCCGTGAAGTTTGCGATCGGATCCGGACGCTATTCACGCAGTTACCTGATCGACCGCGACGGCTTCCTGTTTGAATCTCCCGCGACCTGGTACGCCGCTCGCCCGGGGTGGAGTTTGTCTCCGGGATATGACCGATTTAATCTCGGATTTGAACGGCCGGCCGAATTTCAGTGCCTGACATGTCACGCAGGCCGTGTCGAAACGCTCGACCGCAGTCCGCAACGCGTCTCATTTCATTCTTTGTCGATTGATTGCGAGCGCTGCCACGGACCAGGCGAACTGCACACGCAGCGGCGGGAGTCTCCTGACTTCTCTGTGGCCCAATCGCAGGCGTTAGATGCAACGATTGTGAATCCCAGCCACCTGGACCGGCAACGCCAGGAAGACATTTGTGCGCAGTGTCATCTCTATACTCCTGCGATGATCGCGCTTCGTGGACGGCGTCTGCAGGATTATCGCCCGGGTCTGCTGCTCGCAGACTTTGTCGCGTGTTATGGAATTCAGGGGGCTAAAGGAGCGATGGAGGTTGTGGGGCATGTCGAACAAATGCGGCTCAGCCGGTGCTATCAGGCCAGTGAATCGCTGACGTGCACGACCTGTCACGATCCCCACGCCAAGCCTGGCGCAGGTACGGAAATCGCATATTTTCGCAACAAGTGTCTCACCTGTCACAACGAGCAGTCGTGCGGCCAGGCACGTGAACTGCGTATCAAATCGCATCCCGACGACAACTGCGTCAGCTGTCACATGCCGCGCGGACCGACGGAGATTCCTCACTTCGCCTTTACTCACCACCACATTGGAATCCATCCTTCCCCAGCTCACGCTGCGAGGACTTCAATCGTCGGTAAACTGGAAAGTCCGACACCACAGAAGCTTGCGTTACTCAAGGAAAACCTCGCGCTTCCTGAACTGGAGCACAGACGGAACCTCGGTCTGGCCTATTTGCAGTTCGCGGAAGGACCGGGACAAGAGCAGCATGGCCAAACCTACCTGAAGCTGGCGCGGGAGATCTTAACCGGGTTGCCGCGAAGACTGGATGATATCGAGGTTGAAGCGGCCCTCGCTCGGGTGAATTTTGGTGTCGATTATTATGCGACCATCATCCATTCCAAACGTGTGGCGGATTCTGCCGAAGCGTCGCCAGACGCATTGGCAATCGCGTGTTATACACTGGGCTCGACGTACTATCGCCTGAATCTGAAAGCTGAGGCCGTTCCCTGGTTGGAAAAGATGTTGAAGCTGCGTCCCACACCAGACATCTGGAACAAGCTTAGTGATTGCCTGGAATTGAGGGGTGATATGGACCGTGCGGTGGATGCGGCCCGGCACGCGTCAGAACTGGCTCCCGATGATCCGGGGGTTCTCAAAAGGTATTTCGAGCTCTTGCAGCGGTCAGGCCAATCGAACCTGGCAGATCCATTGTCTCAACGGATCCACGAACTGACTGAATACCGGAAACGCATCACGCAAGCGGGAAAATAGAGGTCGAATCGTGAATTGCGATGCGACATGCGTAAAGTAGCGCCCTGCCCAGAGCCGAACGCTTCGATTTCGGTTCAAAATGCGCGACGCTGTTGTCGCCGTCTCGACGCTGTCAGGTCGCGGCTCGGCTGGCGAGCGGGACCTACTGGACGTTTCGGTTATCGGGCGGCGGAATGTCGTTAGATGGCGTCCACCTAGAACGTCGTCCAGTCCAATTCTTTGTACAGTTGCTCGATTGCGCGGGCGAAAAGTTTTCGAATCGCATTTTCAGACCGCGCCATCAAATCCGCAATGGCCTCGAAACTTAAAAGCTCAGTATATCGAAGTTGAATGACACGTTGATAATCCGGTGGCAATCTCGCGACCGCCAATTCCAGGGCCTCGTTTCGCTCATAGGACATGACTTTGGCAATCGGTGGCGTTAATACCGAGCAGAATAGATCTCCCCAATGATATGTCGACTCCGTCAGTGGGACTTCACGCTTAACGCTGCGTTTGGCACGCAGAAAGTCGCGATGCAGATTGGCCAGATTGTTCAGCAACAACCGTCGCATCCAACACAAAAATGTGTTCGCAGCACCGTCGAATTGCGAGAAATCTCGGATTGCTTCCAAAAAGGTCTGCTGGACGAGATCCGAGGGGTCGAGCTTCTTGCGAAGTACTTCGTCCATCTCCTCGTTTGCGATGCGTTCCAGATAGGGGCGAGCTGTCTGCAATAATCTGCCGAGCGCTTCGCGCGAACCGGCCATGGCAACCGGCAGCCAGCGTTTGATCGTTTCCTGGTAATCTTCGGATGCTGCATAAATTCCCGAATCTGGCCCGTCCTGAACTAATCTTGAACTTCCTGATACCGGTTTCACGTCGAGTTCCCCAAATGATGACTCCTTAAGGCGTTCTGGAGTTCGAGCACTTCACGTGCCACAGTCCTGCATCGAGTCCACGCTGGTTTCGAGATACCGACTGAAATATCACTTATACACTGCACAAAACCTGAAAATATCGCGAGTTCGTTCGTCTCGACGTGCATGAAACAGACATCGTGTCTGGCTGTGGGGTCGGTATTAGTTGCAGAATCGCCTCGTTTTTACAGCAGATCAAAATAAATCACACTGCTGCAATTTGAATCACTTGAGTTGCATTTTGCCGCACCCGTGGTTTGCCACATTCTCAAACGATTCCGCGACTTAAATTTCGTTCTCCGGTGCTTGGTCAAGTAGTGATTCACTTCAGTTGCAATCACATCTTCAATTCGAATTGTCCATTCGAGACAAGCACGTCAATTACAAGTCCATGAACCTCCGGAGACCACGATGACATTCATTTCGCGCTTCTGTTCTCGCATTCGAACCAGTATTCAAGCTCGTCCGGCCAGACGGCGGTATAAGGGCATTGACATGGCCCGTCATTGTTGGATCGAGTTGCTGGAAGAACGTGTCGTCCTGGATGCAACGGCTGTTGCGAATGCGGAACATATTGCCGCATTCGGGATCACGGACGGAAGCGGAGTTGTCACAGGCGGCCTGGCGCCGGATTCATCGATCACGATTCGTTCTATCGCCAATGGAAACTGGAGCAACCCCAGTATCTGGAGCACCGGAACTGTCCCGCACGCGCTCGATAACGTCCTGGTTTCGGCCAATACGGCTGTCACGGTTGACGGTGATGAATCCGGGTTTGGTGCCCTGCATGTGCTTCGGATTGACGGCAAACTCAATTTTAATCAACACGCAAACACAGGATTGCTCGTCGACACAATCCTCGTCGAAGATACCGGCGTCCTTGATGTGGGGTCTCCACTCGATCCGACCGACCCCATGTCGGGCCCCATAGATCCCGCGTATAAAGCGACCATTAACTTCGCGGATCTCAATAAGGCGGGGGATGATAAGCTCTTTAAGGACTACCAGACACTCGTTCAATTCACGAAAACAGGGACAGCGGCGCAAATCGCTCAAGCGACCCAGGCGGTGACTGCCGACCAATATGAAGTGGACCAATACGATGCGGCGCGGACGAAATGGGATCCACTTCAATTCGGCCTGGGTCTGATTGCACATGGACAAGTCAGAATCGCGGGATCGGAATCAACGAGCTTTGTCTACGCTAATGACATGAAGCCCGGCAACACTTCGTTTACAGTGGGAGCGAACGTTCCCGCTGGAATGGTTGCTGGTGATACATCTGTCAGCGCCGCGAATCCAGTTCCCTCAAAATGGAAAGTCGGTGATCAAATCATTATTACGGGTGCCGAGGCGGCTCTCCCCTACTATCTCGGGGGCGCGATGAATCAGGATGAGGAAGTCACGATCACCAGTATCAGTGGTAACACAGTCTCTTTCGATCATCCCCTGCAATACGCGCATGCGGGTGGCGCCAACTATGTGGCCGACGTCAGTCACAACGTGGTGTTCCAATCACAAGAACCGAACGTCGTCGAGCGGCGTGGACATGTCATGTTTATGCATGATGGCGATGTTCAGGTCGATGCCGCTGGTTTCTACGGATTAGGGCGTACGGACAAGCGTCGGCCAATTGATGACGCGGTCGTTGTCGCGGACGTGGACAACCCGGGTCAGACGACGACCGATGTGTTGATGGCCAATCCCAATCCTGATCTGATGGGAAAAACGGTGACTCTGTCCGATGGCACCGTCATTGTGAACGGTGTAATCTATGACAGCAATGGAAACGCTGTGGAAAATGTTTCGCATCGGGTGCTGGCCCAGATTCCTGACCCGGTGACAGGCAGAACGATGTTAGAGCTTGCCAGAACGGGCCTGAATCCTCGTGGTCGTTACGCAGTCCACTTTCATCGATCCACATCTGCCTGTACGGTCGATCCAAGCTGTGCGGACGATACAACTCTGACGGCCTCTATCAATAATTGTGCGGTCGTTGATTCTCCAGGCTGGGGAATTGTCAATCAC
>JAQGHT010001047.1 GCA_028291565.1 Planctomycetaceae bacterium
TTGGAGTGGATTTTGACGATCGTCTCCCGGGGGCACGACTGTTAAGAGCGGGGATTCAATTCTTTGCTTTCCCGGGCGATCGGGATCAATCTCGAGCGTCACGACGGCGTCCTGACCGTCATGTTCCACCTTTAAGAACGCTTCATCAGGCTGATCGCTGCCCATCAACCAGCGAGCGTGGGTGATCAGGAAGTCGTGATAGTTTTTCCAAGCGCCGAATTGGCCGCTGAACTGCCCGTCAACTTCCACTGTCAGCGCCGCGACACGCCCCAGTCCACGATACCAGAATGCGGAAAGGGGGGCCGTGTACTCGTCTGTGGAGACCACACCGAGCGTTGCTTTTGGTTTGAGATAACTCAGGTTATAACCGTCAACTTTGGGGAAACTACCAGTCAGCAGTTCGCCCATCAGTCGGGCGTCTGTCAGTATTTGGCCACTAATTCCGTCAGGTTGCGAATCTGGATCTTTGCGAACGAATGTGCTCCGGGACACAGACATGGTGTCCTCGGTGAAGAGCCGTGGTAATTCTTCGGCATCATTGGTGAACATGATATTGCCCTTGCCGCGTTTGGCAATGTCTTTGAGCAATTCCGCGTCTTTATCGACGTCAGTTCCCAGCCCGATAACACTGGTGGTGATTCCCGCCTTTTCGAATTTCGCCAACAGGTTCTGGTAATCGCCCGGTTGTTCACTGTCCTGGGCATCCGAAAAGAGAATGATATGTTTTGTTAGTTGTGGCGCGTTGACCAGTTGTTCTCCCGCAGCCACAAGTCCTTCGTAAACAAAAATGCCGCCTCCAGTGCTTTGGATTGTCAATGCTTTCCTGGCAATGGTTTCCGGGTCTTCAACTGCCGTGAGTGGTTGAATGAGATGCGGCGCGCTGTCGACTGCGATGACCGCAACGCTATCCCCCGCGGACAGCATTCGCACACATTCGGCGGTTCCAACATCCGCCAGGTCCATTTTGGTCCGTCCTCCCGCGACCGGCAGAGACATGCTTCCCGAACGATCCAAAACGATGGCCAGGGCCATCTGCAATTTGCGGTGTTCCTGTCGGACCTCCATGGAAACCGGCAACAAGGGATCCAGCGGGCTTTTAAAATAGCCGCCTGTTCCAAAACTTCGTTCCCCCCCGGTGAGCATCAAGCCGCCCCCCAGGTCTTCCACGAATTGGGTCAGACGTTCCATTTTCAGACGGCCGAAGTCGCGGGCAGGAACGTTTTCCAGGATAACCGTTCGAAAGCGTTCCAGCGAATCTTGTGTCAGCGGATGGATGGCTGCGCGAACAACATCCACCGAGATTTTTCCACCTCGCAATGCACGAACCAAATTGTCTTCCGAGCCGTCCTGATTCAGGACCAGGACATGGTGGCCGGCTTCGACGCTGACGACTCCTGAGCCTTGATTATTTTCTGGGAGCGGATCTTGATCGACTTCCAGCTTGACCTCATAGCTGTGCAAACCGGCGGACTCGATAACGTCGCGAAACAGGACCTGATTGGAACCGTGGGCAAAGTGCCGCGTGACCGTGGCAACTTGCCGGCCGCCACTGGTTACCGTGACTTTGCCTTCGGATTCTTTGTCGGAATAGATCACAGCCGAAAACTGAAACGGCTCGCGTGGCCCAACTTTTTCAGGCAGCAAGACGGCCTCAACGGCGACATCGCCCGTACGCAGTCGTTCAAATTCGCGAAAGTCGATCGGCACCTGCAATTCACGGGCTCTGCGGGTTGCGGCCGTGGTCGGTGGACCATTCGCTTCACCATCGGACAAAACGAGGATTCGAGCAGGCCGATTGGGATCAACCAAATTGAGCGCAGTCATCAATCCGGCATTGAGATCGCTGCCGTCGGGCAAAACCTGTTGAGTGTAGCCACCACCCAATACAGCGTCTCGCGATAACATCGACTCGACCGCCGCATTCTGGCCGAATGTGACAATACCGACCCGATCGCCTGTTCCGCGGGCTTTGTTCAAGATATTGATGAGTTCGACAATACGTCCGTCGGCGTCGGCAGTCATGGAACGAGAACGGTCGACGACTACCACGATGTCCAAGCCATTGCCGCCCAAGTCCCACTGCGGACCGGTCAGAACGAGCAACATCAGCACCAGGATGATTCCGCGAATCCAGCCTGTGACGCCGCGCGCTCTGCCCCAGCGCCAAAAGGCAAACCCCAATGGCATGGCGAGCAGGAATAGCTCGGGATACTGAAATCGGAATGGCAAAACAGGCCAATGAAACATAATACGCAGGGATCGGCGAAGTGGACGGTCGTGCCTTAAAACAGGAAGTAAATGAACGGGTTGTACTGCTGCAGGGCCAGCAGGACGACAGAAAACAAAAACAGGGATCCGGCCCAAACGGCCTTTCCTGGCGTGATTTGCTCGGAAAAGCGCCATGCGGTGGGAGCAAACCACACAATGATCAAACCGACGAGAACACAGAATACATGGTACGGAGGAAACAGGACACTCCACAAGAGGACGGTCGGAGGCCGATTTGCGGCCAGTCCGATGAGCGCAGTAAAATAATGTCCGGCGTGGGTCAGGCTATGCGCCCGAAACAAGACCCATCCCAACGCGACCAGCAAACAGGTCACGCCGACGCGTAATAGCCACCACACCCGCCGTGGGGGGGGGGATGGAACCCCTGGAACTGCGAAGTTCTGATTCCAGAATCGTTCGAGTGCCAGCAGAATTCCGTGATAGCCACCCCAGATCAGGAAATTCCACGCGGCTCCATGCCACAGGCCCCCGAGCAGCATCACAACAAATAAATTGACATACGTGCGAATTGGCCCGAGCCGATTGCCGCCCAAGGGAATATAGAGGTATTCTCGCAGCCAGGTAGAAAGCGAGATATGCCAGCGCCGCCAGAATTCCGACAGCGATGCCGACAGATAGGGTGAATCAAAATTCTGTGGAAAAGTGAAGCCAAACATCAAACCTAAACCCACGGCCATATCCGAATAGCCACTGAAATCAAAGTAGATTTGCAAGGTGTATGCCAGCAGGCCCCACCAGGCTTGGCCGCATTCCAATGTTCCGGCATTGAAACTCAATTCGGCCAGGAAGCCGCAGGGATTGGCCAGGACAACCTTCTTGGCCAAGCCCAATTGAAACAAAATGACTCCCCGCGCGAACTTGTCCCAGGTGTGGGACCGTTCCACAAGTTGGTCAGCAAGATCCTGAAAACGAATGATGGGCCCCGCCACCAGCTGCGGAAACAGGGACACGTAGCAGGCGAAGTCCAGAAAACTTCGAGCCGGCCGGGCCTCACCGCGGTAAACGTCGATCGTATAGCTGAGGGACTGAAACGTATAAAAACTGATTCCCAGGGGCAGAATGATGTGCCAGATGGCGTCTGGGACCATCTCGGTGTAACCCAGATTTCGCATGAGAATCTGATAGGATTCCGCACCGAATTGAAAGTACTTGAAGAATCCAAGCAAGATCAGATTAGAAGTGACCGAGACAATCAGGGCTGCGCGCTGGCGGCTTGTTCGAGGCCCGCCGATTTGAACGAACTGCATGCCCTTTCGATGTCCCTCGGCAGCGATGATTCCGCCGCTGATGTAGTCAATAAACGTGGAAAACCACATCAGGGGGACATAGAGCGGATTAGTCCAGCCGTAAAAAACGTAACTGAGAATCGTCAACACTGCCAGGCGCCACTTGGTTGGCGCGGCGTAATAAGCCCCGAGCGTCAGGGGCAGAAAATAAAACAGGAACAGGTAAGAACTGAAAACCACGAAGTATCAGTCCTGTTCGAAGCGCGGGGAACTGATTGCAGGTCAAACGCTGAGAGATGGCGGAACTGTTCTGTTCACGAAACTTGAGGGTGAAATTTATTGAGCCTGCAGCAGTTCATCCCAGCTTTTGAATTGTGAAACACGTTCAGCCAACTGCACCAACGTCGCTGAATCTCTAATGGCTTCGACCCGCTGTCGAATTGATGCGGCTGGTTCACCGTAAGACTGCGATCCAATAATTATGAGCATTTTACGCACATTCTCTCGCCCTTGTTCAATTCCTCGTTCAATTCCTTGTTCGATTCCTTGTTCAAGGCCTTTTCTGCGGCCTTCTTCGATGTAGGCGAGAGCCGTTGAAGATTCACGCATATTGGCAACTCCATCCAGCAAAACTTTGATAAAGGGTGCTTCGTAGACCGCGCCCATCAGGATTTCAACAGCCGCCCAGAATTCATTTCGCTCCGCAGCGTCCGGGATTTCGACATCCACCCGGCTCTTGATGGTATTTACGATTTCGGGTAATTCGTGCTCGTGCAAATCGCAAAGCGGGGCCAATGCGAGTGTTCCCAGTCCGCCCTTAAGAAACAGCTCGACCGGAATCTCCCATAGGCGGACCACATCGAACCGGAATTCATCATAACATATTTTTCGAAATGGCAACTTTCTTTCAACGATTCCAGTGCATGCAAAGCCGTCCGCATCGGGAGACAGCAGTATCAAAACTGATTGAACGGGCAGTCCCATGTCGTGTTCAATCAGACCGCTATATCGCACCATGCGCAGGCCTATTTTCGCATGATATCCCGATTGAAACTCAATGTGAATTAACCAGGAACTTTCTCCCTGTACGAGAATCAGCTTGTCGACGGTCGCCTGGACCGTCTGGAATCCCGTGTCGACCAAAGTCAACGACGCCGTTCCTTCAATTCCGAGTAGGCTGGCCCACGCGGTCAGGTCTTCAGCCAGCAGTTTTTTTAAAACGACATCGTACCGCATGAAATGACCTTCCGAGTTACGGAATCTGCGAGCAGTGAGTCTTCTCGCGAAGGCGGCTGTCACATCAACAGAGCGTGAAAACCTGCCGCAATGTGCCATTTTCGACGGCACGAAGTAAAATAAAAACTCAGGTGTTCACCTGACGCTCTCCGGCAATTCTGCACATCTCTTGTTCGATTTGACAACCCACCAGTTTGCCCCAAGCCTCCAGCAATCGACGGTAGATCGGTCCTGGTTCTCCGTTTCCTACTGGCTTTCCTTCGAATTTCGTGACAGGTAACAGGCAATATGGAGTTGACGACGTGAACGATTCGGACGCCTGCCGCAGTTCCGACGGGTGCAAATCGGTGACGACGATTGGAATTCCGAGATCTTCCGCGAGCAGAAACACCACATAGCGGCTGATACCACTCAAGATATTCTTCGGACGCGGTGTGAAGATTGTCCCTTCCTTCACCAGGAAGAAATTGCCGGCCGATGTTTCCGTTAAATCGCCCTTGTTGTCCAACAAGATGGCGGTTGCCTGAGGATCTCGCTCGCGAGCCTGAGCGTCCGCAAGAATCCAATGCAGGCGACTGCGGTGTTTCATTCCCGTTGAAAGACATTCGATGGGGATCTGGCGAATGGATGGAATCATCAAATGTTGGCCCGTCGAGTATTTCTCGGCCCAAAGTTCGCAGGGCAGAGGAAATGTGTGGCAACATACCGTGGGGCGACGGCATTCCTCTCGGCGTGCCGCACCGAAGTATGTCAAGTTCTGACCTGCGGTCACGAATTGAATCAGGCCCAACTCATGTCCCGCTGGCAGAAGTGGCGCGTTGTGGGCTCGCAGCCGTTCGGAAATCACGGAGAGTTCCGGCAGCGTATAAGGAATTTGCCAGCCAACCGCCTTCAGTGATGTTTCCAGTCGTCGCAAATGATCGTCCAAACGAAACCACCGCTGCTGAAATGAGCGGGTCATTTCGGTCACGGAGGCTCCGTGGACCAGGCCCATATCACTGACAGGCAATTTTGCCTGCGACCAGGAGATGAATTGGCCATTCAGCCAGGCTAGAGGTTCGTTGGGGTTGGCAGCCATGCGTAGAGGTCACTCGGAACTGGCTCGGTTTGGGAGAAATTTACGTTGAAACGAAACATTATACAAAGCCCGAATCGATCGGGACATCAAGGCCAGAACGCTCGTTGATCAAAAATGCGATGCAGGAGTGCGATGCAGGAAAACGATGCGCAGCCGTGCAGCGGGCCATATCAGGACTTTTACTATACCGCACGCCGGCCAACGGCAGCTCAATCGTTCGATTCGCACTTCCCAGTGCCTTAAGAAGTTGTTATTTCTGGAGTGTGCAATTCTTAACACCTGAAAGGGCGGACGGAATTCCTCCCCTTCTGTGCTGATCACCGCATGCATGCGGATTCACCTGAGTTAATTGAATCAATTGTTCGAGGGTTGGCGCCGGTCACAGCCACGTGTTTTCACTGCTCCAATGAGCGGCACACCCGTCAATTGAAGAGGCAACAATGAGATATTCTTCCGGTATTCCAGCCGCAATATTACTGGGAATCACGCTGTTGTGCTGTCGGCCGGTAGTCGCGCAGACGGGACCAACAGACGAGCAAGTGCAGGCTGCAAGGCAGAAGGGTGTCGAATATATCAAATCGAAACAGACCAAGGACGGCTTCTGGGAGTTCGATGATGATCTCAAGACCGACACCAATAACGTTGGTCTGACGGCCTTGTGCACCATTGCGTTGATCGAAAACGGTGTGCCACATAATGATCCGGTCGTCCGCAAGGGGTACGAATTCGTGCTCGACAAATCGGCGAGCTTGAAAAACACTTATGAACTGTCGCTGGCCACCGTCATGTTGTCGCGGATGGGGGACCGAAGAGACCGGTTGCGGATCAAGACTCTGGCGGCGCGGCTGGTCGCCGGGCAGTTGAAGAGCGGCGGTTGGACATATACCTGTCCTG
>JAQGHT010001065.1 GCA_028291565.1 Planctomycetaceae bacterium
CGAGAAGTCCGGGAAGGATTACGAGCTAACGCCCTATCTCGAAGTACTCAAGGAACATCGTGACGATTTCACGGTCATGTCCGGATTGTCGCATCCAGATATTGAGAACTCGCACGATTCGATCTACAGTTTCCTGACCGCCGCGCCCCATCCGGAACGGCGAGCCGGATTTCGGAACAGCATTTCTTTAGATCAATTGGCCGCGGAACACATCGGCGGGCAGACTCGCTTTTCCAGCCTGACGTTGTCAGCCGAAGGATTCAGTTTGTCCTGGACTCGGAGTGGCGCGATGGTCCCTTCGGACACGTCGCCGTCGCGCGTATTCGCACGATTATTCCTCGACGGCCGCCCGGACGAAGTACAAGCACAAATCCGGCGTTTGCGTGACGGACGCAGTATTTTGGATCAGGTTGGAGTGCAGGCGCAATCACTGCAATCGGACTTGGGCACCAGGGATCGCGAAAAACTGGACGAATATTTCACCAGTGTTCGAGAATTGGAACAGCGCCTGGCGAATGCCGAAGAATGGTCCAAGAAACCCAAGCCGAAAGTCGAAGCCAAGCAGCCGCAAGATATCGCGAATCCAGCGGACCTTATTGGCCGGACGCGGCTGCTGTTTGATTTGACACACCTCGCTCTGCAGACAGATTCAACGCGTCTGATCACGATCATGCTACTGGGAACAAGCCTGGTGCCGCCGATTCAAGGTGTCTCGGACGGTCATCACAACCTGTCACACCATGGTCAGGATCCCACAAAACTGAATCAGCTCAAGATTGTTGAAACCGAAAAACTCAAGGTTTTGAATGATTTGTTGACCAGGCTGAAACAGACAAAAGAGGAAGGCGAGAGCCTGCTCGATCGAACGGCCGTTTTCTTCAGCAGTAATCTCGGCAATGCCAGTAATCATTCGTGCAAGAACCTGCCGGTCCTGTTGGCCGGAGGGGGATTCCGGCACGGCCAACACCTGGCGTTCGATGCGAAAAGTCCGCCGCCGCTTGCCAATCTTTATGTGTCGCTGTTGCAGCGACTGGGGATTGAATCGGAGACTTTCGGATCTGGACAGGGCACGCTGACGGGCCTGGAAATTAAAGGCTGAATACGTCGGGCGCGAGTGTTTGTGTCTCAACGCATGTTGATTGGACGAAGTTAAGCTTGGCCTCGGTAAAATAGGTCATTGCTATCGTCTCACTCCACGAACAGTGCAAGCATTTCATCTTCGTCCGACAGGACTATACCGATCCGTGCCCGGTTGGATGAGTCTCACGGTATGATTCAATCAACAGGCTGTGGGGGCTGCGGAGGCCGAATTGGGACACCTTTCACCGAAGGTGCTCGGAGGATTCGTGCAGCCAATTCTTGGAAAATGCTCCATTGACACGGTGTTTATCCACGCATGGCGCAGATTTCGCAGATGAGATAACAAACAACAACTGTTGATTGATCGTTCAGCTTGTCAATTCAATACCGTTAATCTTCCGATCAAAGACATCTGCGAAATCTGGGGCAGAGGAATCCGCATGGCGACGCAAACTCACGATTCAAAACTAATGCATTTGATCGTTACGCTCGTCGGGCCGTCAGGGTGTGGCAAGACTGCGGTAGGAGAGGCGCTGGCCAGGGAAATCCGAGCCCAATTCTTGGATGCCGATGACTTTCATTCGGCTGAGAACAAGGAACGGATGCGATCGGGAATTGGCCTGACGGATGAACTGCGTCGCCCCTGGCTGGCGACCGTTCGCCAAGCGGCCGAAGCCGCCAGCGAACAGTCCACGGTCGTTGTCGCGTGTTCCGCGTTGAAACCCGACTTGCGACAGCAACTCAGTCGGGGAAACGCGAATTGGAAATTCGTGTCGCTGGAAGTCGACGGCCAGACCCTGTTGCACCGGCTGAATACCCGGTCGGGACATTTCTTTCCAGCATCGCTGCTGGATGATCAACTGGTGACGTGGGTCCCCTTGACACCCGAAGAAGGCTTTTCCGTCGATGGAACATGGGAAATCAACAGAATTGTGCGCGAAATCCGGCAACGCCTAGACTTCTGACAAAGGCTCTGAAGCATCGCCGAATTTGTTGATGTGGACGTTCATTTTGTCCATCATCGAGAGATACAGACGGCACATCTGGCGGTTTGGTTTGTCCTTGTAGTCCAGGACTTTGCCGGTCTGAATTCGACCGCCACCGCGGCCCAGCATCACGACAGGCAGTTGCGTGGCGTCGTGGGCACCTGACATCATGCTCGAACACATCATCAACATGGTGTTGTCGAGCGCCGTCCGATCGCCCTCCTGAATTGCGTCCAATTTCCGCGCAATATACCCCATCTGCTCGAAAAAGAACTGATTCACCTTCAGCCAGTCGGCCGTGTCCGAGTGCGACAGCAGATGATGAATCATGTAGTCGACGCCGAGGTTCGGGAATCGCAATGACGAGTGGTCATTATTCAGTTTGAGTGTACAGACTCGCGTGGTGTCGGTCTGGAAGCCGAGGACCAGGATATCGCACATCAATCGCATGTGGTCGGCGATGTTTTGCGGAATTCCGTCTGCCGGACGAGGAATATTGGGTTGACTTAGCGCCGGACGCCAGCCTTGCAATTCGCCCTTTTTGCCCGCATTTTCAATCCGCTGTTCGACGTCGCGTACGGAATCCAGATATTCGTCCAGCTTACGCTGGTCGGTGGTGCTGATTTGGCGACGCAGGTC